>CAZTBA010000067.1:0-18709 GCA_964611725.1 uncultured bacterium | reverse complement strand
ACGTTGAGGAGCTCGCCGAGAGGATCGCCTCACGTGGGGATTTCGACGATGAAGATATGGGGGCACAGCTTCTGGCGATGAAAAGCGGCGCCCGTGGCAATCTGCGGCAGCTTGCTTACCTTCTGGGGCCCCGGGGTGTCGTCAGTGACATCCAAAGGAGGTTGGTAGTGGTCCGGCACAGTTATCGCGATGGCCTGACGCCTGAGGAGATGTATGCTGTCGTGGTCGGGGCCCGAGAGGGACTTACAAGGGTTGTCATCGAAACGATGCAGTGTGGATACAGTTGGCGTGAAGCCCGCATTACAAAAGGATTCAACGTCCTGGCGCGTGCGATTCGTGTGGAGCACCCCGGTATCGTCTTCGCCCGTGCCGCAGCCACGGGTGAGATCGATCCGCTCGCGGATGTGGACAGCCGCCTCTTCGTGGGACTTCCCGTGGTGAGATGAAGGTAAGAAACCAGCGGAACGAAATATCACCTTCTGAAGAGTATCTTGAAAACCACTACCGGGGCTTGTCCTGGGTGAACGCCTATTTTTCCCACGGAACCTTGGGAAGTTTGTTCAAGGCGGCTATGAACCTCTCACGGTCGAAGGGTTTCTGTTGCTTTAGTATATCAAATATCTCGGCCATGACCACACAACCTATCAAGCGCCGTGCTTCCTGTTCGGAAATACCTTGCGAGATGAGTCTATCAAGCGTTTCCTTGGTCTCAGGAGGGTCCAGGTTGCGCAGTTGATTCTCAACCACCTCCATGAGCGCTGCCTGCAAACGTGGATTTCCTTTGGCCATTTTCTCCTCGCTTAAGTTTCTAAGCCCTATCGCTTAATACTGGACCGACCTCATAACCTGGTGCGTGATCGATCCCTCCTGCGTCAGGGCGAAAATTATGAGGTTGACCCCAAACTGGAGCTGGCGGTTGTTGTCTATCCCTCCGCTTTCATCAAATACGGTGCTATCCCCGTCGCGGCCCCAGGCGGCCGCCATGGCCTTCTTGCTGAATATAAGCACTAAGCGGCCGTCTATCTCCACACCTTCGAGGTAGAGTATCGGATCCTGAACTATGACATCCCCGCCTCCTGGTGGGCCATCGTTGAAATCGAAGAAGCAGTGGTAGACCGGGTGCGATTTCGGGAGCTTTTCGAGCCTCCAATCCCGGTTCAGGTTCATGTCCTGACTCTCAAAAGCAGCTACTATGAAGTTTCTGAGCGAGGTGATCCCCGGCCTGTGCTCGCCCGATCCCGGACCTCTGGTATCGGCTATCAGGAAACCGCCGCTCAGAAGGTATCTGCCGAGGTTCATAGCCTCGGAATCCGTAAAATCTATGAGGGAAAACCATGTCGCCACGGTGAGTACGACAGGCGTGTTGAAAAGCTTCGCGGAGTCGAATGTATAGCTATCACCCATGTCCGTATCTATATCCGTGTACCTGTTCATTGCGTTTATAAGCGCGTGCAGGGCCGATTCACCCGGCAGGCGCCTGTCGTGCATGGACATCGCGACTATAACGCTTTTGGGGTAGGCCTGACCGAGGTGGAGGAAGCCTTTGACTTTCTTTCTATCCCTCGGATCAACTATCACCATAGCCTGGTACTTCCCGGTGTCGAGCGCATCGAGATCCATGAGATCCAAAGAAAGATCTACAATCTCTTTCGGATCCTTCTCCGTATGGATGGTTCCCATTCTCAGAGGAAGTTCCAGTTCCCGGGAACTAACCCCGACAGATCTCTCGACTCTGCCATGGGGCTTTACCATCACATCGAGAACGCTTACGGGTTCCCATGCCTCAGTTAACCCGAGGCGCCTGACCCTCGCTTTTTCGAAGGTCAACTTCCGCTTCATTAACCTCCGCTTCGGTTTGGGAATTTTGCGGAGCTCTAACGGTTTTATGAGACGTGGCTCCCGCTTTACGAATTTCGTCGTAAGAGGCTTTGCGCTCTCGAGGTAGGATACCCTGTGCCATCTGAGGCTGAAAAGGAGTAAATGGACTCCCGCGGCTATCAGAAGCGCCAGAACAAGCTTTACCCTGAGTTCCCTCAAAAGGCCCTCAAGGGATATATCTAAAGCAGGACTTTTGAACCTGCCCATATTTTCCACCGTCTGAATGGTTATTACAGGACAAATACCTTTAGGTAATTTTTACAAAGCTTTTGCTGTTTGCTCCTGGAATCTCACCCCCGTCCCCTCTCCGCGAGCGGAGAGGGGAGTTTTAACCCTTCGAGGATCACTTAATCTTTCCTCGTCGGACATCGGACACCGCGCCTCGAACACTCCGCCCTTCGCCTTACGCCCTGCGCTTTACGGTTAAGCTTGCACTTCCGGACTCCACCAGTCGTCCCTTGCGAGGAGCCTCTTGCCGTCGGAGAATCTGTCGCCGCGCTCAGCAAGCAGCTCTATCAATCGCTTTCTCCACATCTGCAGGCGGCCGCTGCAGGCAGGGTCACTGGAGAGATCGTGCAACTCCTTGCGGTCTTTGGTCAGATCGAAGAAAAGCTCCCTCGTGCCTTTGGGGAAATATATGTACTTCTCCTTTCCGTCGGTCAGATAGTGCATGGCCTCGTCGGCGGAATAGCAGGGCGAGTGCTCCCCATGAACGAACTCTCTCCAGCTCTCCCCCCTGATGGCCCTGAGGACGCTCATTCCGGTGACCCTTTCGGGGATCGGGACCCCTGCAACTTCGAGTATTGTCGGCATGACGTCCTGCAGCCCGACAACCTGCTCGAATATCCCACTCGGAAGTTCGAGACTTTCCGGGTAACGTATGACAAACGGGATAAGGGCAGAGCCCTCGTAGGCGTAAGTCTTTCTGTGAAGATGGTGGTCGCCCATCATATCGCCGTGGTCAGAGGTGAATATCATAAGGGTGTTGTTCCCGGGGATCCCCGTCCTGGCCATCGTCTCCATGAGCCTCCCGAGCTCGTAGTCTATATGGGTGCATAGCCCCATGTAGGCAGCCCTCATACGCTGGTTCTGTTCGGGGGTCAGTCTCCCATACCAGGCGGTCCTGCTGAGGCCTATATCCGGGACGTCGTATTTTTCCGCCCAGTCTCCGACGGGTATCTCAGGGAGCTCCCTGTTTATGTACATATCCCAGAAGAATTTCGGGGGATCGTATGGTGAGTGGGGACGGAGGTGTGATATCCATATGAAAAACGGGCGTGTCGGATCGCGTTTCATGAGCTGTTCCAGCGCCACATCGGTCGTCCAGTTGGTCGGATGGTACCTCTCCTCGAGGTGCCAGGGCCTGGCGAGCCATCCGTTGGCATCGCAGCCATGTCCGCGCTCGTGCACATAGGGCCCGAGCTCCCTCCTGATCCATTCCAGGTAGTCATCGTCACCCTCGCGCAGGTCATGGGGGATAACGGTGTGGAAGCCGTAGAGCTTACGCCGCGGATGCAGGTTACGCCATCCGACGTTTATGCAGTGGTATCCGGCATCTGCGAGGACCTGAGCGAGGGTCTCCCTCTCGTGCCACTCGACCCCGGAGTACCCTATTAGGCCGCAATCGTAGCTCTTCTTGCCACTGAGGAGACACCTCCTCGCACCCGTAGTCGATGGTATCTCAGTATAGGCGTTTGGGAAGTAAGCGCCCTGGTTTATGAAGGAATCGACATTCGGGGTCTCGATCACCGGATGTCCGGATAGGCTTATATGGTCTCCACGCTGCTGGTCTGTCGTGAAAAGGATGATGTTCGGACGTTTGTCAGACATATCGGTCTCCTTGGGTTGTTTTTGGTATCGCACCTCTAAAATTGGGAGCTTATGGTTTTTCGTTGAAGGCGGTGCTAATCCGGGTAAAGATGGTGTTTAGCTGTCAGTTTTTTGGATGACTGCCGATAGCTGACCGCTGCAAGCTTATGGCACAAGGTTCGATAATGGCTATTTTTATGGACAGAGGAACATGGTCTCGTGCTCAATCGTAAAGAGTGTCACATCTCTCGTCCTTCAGCATCCGGACCGATATAGACGAAGCGCTCTATAAGTGGTATCCATCTGCTCCACGTTCTGCCCTTTTCTTTTTCCTCCCTTATGATCTCTATGAATCCGCTCGCTTTGGAATCCATCTCATTCGCATAGTACAGCGCAAGTGCCTCGATGGTCATAGGCACTACCGGCGAGCCGTATTCGAGCTTACCCTGGTGGCTGAGGACGAGGTGGAGAAGCCTCTTTTTTAGCTCCTCGGGAAAATCCGGTATCTCCTCAAGTTTTCCAAGCGCTATCCTGTAGCCGAGCGACAGGTGTCCCTCAAGCCTTCCGGCATCGGAGTGGTCGATCAAAGCAGTGCATTCGTAGGCTTCAATCTTGCCCATATCGTGTATCAGGGCACCGGCTATCAGGAGGTCCCTGTCGATCATGTTGTAGAGCTTGCACATTGCTTCGCATATGTAGACGATTCCGAGGGTATGCTCCAGAAGTCCGCCCAGATAGCTCCGGTGCCAGAGCTTTCCGGCAGGTGCATCCTTAAGCTTCCTGCATAGCTCGCTGTCGGAGAGATAGGCTTCAAGTAGCTTTTTAAGATAGGGGTTTTTGAGGGATTTCACCTTCTCGGAGAAGATTTTGAAGAGCTCCTCCCTGTTTCTCTTCGATTCAGGGAGAAAGTCGGAAAGCTGATACTCGGAGCTTTTGGCTTTCCTTATGTTCTTGACCTTGATCTCAAGTATGTCACGGAAAGCAGTGACAACACCCTGGACCTTCACCAGATCTCCTCTCTGGAGCTCCTGGTTGACCCTCTCCACATTGTCCCAGACTACCCCGTCTATCCTGCCGGTTTTATCCACAAGCTCGAGGACGAGGTAAGGTTTGTTATCGTACTCCTTAAGCTCCTTCGACCTTACAGCGAAGAAAGATATGAAGGATTTACCTTCCTTTAGGTCATTTACATACTTCTTGGCCATAGATATCATCTCCTGCTGGCAGTTCCTGAAAGCTTTAAAGGCCATTGCCCTGAGACATAACACCGGATTTTACAGCTAAGAGAGTTTCCTACCGCTTCAGGAACAAGATAGCAAAACTCGGGAAGTTGTCAAGACCTTAATGCCTTAGTCAAGGAACCCTCTTGACAGTTTCAGTTTTTGGGCTTATAATTCTCCAGTGATGTTCCACGCAAGTGTACATTTTAGACGGGAGTGAGGTTTATATGCATGGGAAATTTCTCTATGTAATCCTGTTGGCCGCAGTCCTGGGATCCGTTGGTGTTGCAGGTGCTGCGAAGCGTAATAAAGATAGTGGAAGGGCAACTGAGATCTTTACCAAAGGAGTAAATCTCAAGAAGGAGGGGGAATTCGAAAAGGCTGTTTCCGAGTTCCAGAAGGTGACCAATATGTACCCCGAATCGGATTTAGCCGATGATGCCCTTTTCAATATGGGGGAATGTTTTGAGAAGCTTTCCGAAACTTACAGCAAGGATGCCTGGGGATGGAGTTCTGAGAAGCTCAAAAGGGACAAACCTGAGAAGATGGAAGTCGGCAGGGGCGAGAGGTTGTGGGATCTCAGGGTATATATCGACAAGTATGTCACGGATCTCAACAGGAAATACCGTGCGGAGGTTTTCTCCCATCCACCCTTGAGACTTAGCATCGTCTATACCAATTATCATTACAGGACCCTGTTGGAAGAATATCCTGACAGCGAGTTCAGCGATAGGGCAGAGCTAAAGGTAATCCAGGGAGAGCTTGTGGGCCCTGCCAGTGAGGTTTTCACTAAGGTTGAGGGCTGGTTACAGAAGTATCCTGAGAGTGATTTGAGGCCCGAAGCTTGGCTACTTTTGGCCCGGGTCTACGAGGATGCCTGGTCCTGGGAAAACTACAGGTACAGTGTAAGCGGCGGTGCATCGGGGGATAAGACAGTAGCGGAGTCCTACCGTGGGAAGGGCCTCAGGACATATAAGTTTATAATAAATGCCTATCCTGGCTCAGAATATTCCAAAATTGCCGAAGAGGAATACAAGAGGCTTTTCAGGAGAGAGAAGGATAGCATAACCTACGGAATAATGTTCGAGTAAAGAAAGTTCAGGGGCCGCTCTATCCCAGATTTTTATTGACATAGATGCCCGCTTAAACTATATTATCTGGCGCAATTTTGAAGCGGGGTAGTAGCTCAGATTGGTTAGAGTAACGGCCTGTCACGCCGTGGGTCGCGGGTTCGAGTCCCGTCTACCCCGCCACGATTGGATGAAAGGCAGAGTTTCTTGGATCAGAGATCTGCCTTTTTGCTTTTTCAGAAATATCCCCCGGGTTTAATCGCCCGAAAACCTTGCCAATGTACTTTGCCAACAAATTCTGACCATATCTGCCATTTCCCGTTCGACTTTTCCTTGACAATTATGTGGATATGGATATAATATAAGTGCTTTGTATTCGCGGAAAAGAGCTATCTGCACAGGAGCTTATAAGGACTGTCAAAGGCTCAGGCCGAAGGGCCGATCATAGAAGAGTTGCTCAGAAAGATAGAAGGTATAAACATATGTTGAAAAAGTCCGATATCGAGAGGCTACTCAAGCAGCCGGAAGGTCAATTCCTTGAGCGGAAGGGCTGTTACGAACGCCCGGGAGGAAAGAAACCGCGGCTCAGGAAAGCAAAAGATGTGGCTAAGGATGTCGCCGAGGCATTAACAGCCTTTGCCAATGCTGACGGTGGAACCCTCCTGGTGGGTGTGGATGATGACGGGAGCGTTTCCGGTGCCGATTTCCCACAGGATAGGGTAAGCTTAATACTGGACTCACCGAAAAACCTCATAGTTCCAGCCCCAAAAGTTGAAACCCACGAACGTGATCACCTCGGTAAAAAGTTGCTTATCTTCACTGTCAACTGGACCCCCGATGTCTACCGGCTGACCGGCGGCCGCTATCTACTCCGCATAGGCGATTCGAATATGCCGTTTCCGGCTGACCAGATCGGGCTCCTCAAGTCGGGTAAAAGAAAGGCGTTCTTTGAAGCTCGAATTGACCCTGAGGCTGGCCTTGAAAATCTTGATATGGCGCTTATCTCCGAATTTGAAAAACGGACCGGCCTAACCCAGAATCCGGAGGAAACACTTTACCGCTATCGTCTGATCGACTATGAAAATGGAAAACCGAGGCTTAAACTGGCTACCCTCCTTCTCTTTGGGAAAGATCCCCTCCGATGGCACCCTCGCTGCGGCATCGATTTTGTCAAATATGAGGGAACCGAAAGGAAGCTCGGAGCCGAGTTAAACATCATCAAAAGGGCGAGGCTGGAGCTGCCTCTCGTAGAATTGGTTGAAAAAACGTATGAAACAATCTTCGCCCACATCAAAGAGCGCCAGCATCTCCACGATTTGCTTTTTGTGGAAAAACTTGAATACCCTACATTCGCCTGGCAGGAAGCCATAATGAATGCCATTGCCCACAGGGACTATAGCATTCAAGGCCTGTCGATTGAGGTATGGATGTTTGATGATCGGATTGAGATTCGTAGCCCGGGCCTGCCACCTGAGCCTGTTACTCTGGAGAAGATCCTCAAAAAAGAACGGGTGCATGCAAGCAGAAACCCGCTTATCGTCAGGATGCTGACGGATCTGGACTACATGCGGGAGACAGGGGAGGGGATCCCAAGGATATTTGAAGAGATGGAACAAAACGGACTCTATCCGCCGGTGTTTGAAATCGTAGCCGGTTCGTTGTTTTCAGTGACTTTGAAGAATCAGCCGATATATTCACCGGAGGATATGGAATGGCTCAAACAGTTTCCTGAACTCGATCTCAAACCTAACCAGAAACGGATGCTGCTATTTGCACGAGCTCACGGTGGTTCATTTACAAGCAGGGATTATCAGAAAATATGTAATGTAGGTGTTTATCTCGCCTCGCAGGAAATCAAGGAAATGATAAGAAAGGGCATTGTCAAACTGCCCAGGAAAAGGGGTAGAGTTTATGAAGTGTTGGTTCCAGGTGAGAAGAAAATACCTGAAATCCCTGATGAATACAGACTCCTTGAACCGATTCTGGAGGAGAAAGGGTTCGTAAAAAATATGGACATCCAGCAACTTCTATCGGTTCCGAGGCATAAGGCGAAAAGAATTGCTCAAAGGCTCGTTACTTCAGGATTTCTGAAAAAGGAAGGGGAAGGTAAGGGAACGAAGTATATGAAAAATGAATGACTCTTATGAATATATGGAACACTTACATATGAGCATTTTCAAGTTTTAGACTGTCCCATAAAACTTAGAAATGCTCCATAAATATAATCTGCTATAGAGAGACGCTTTCTATTCTGAAAAGCGGGTTGAAGGAAAACAGAACTGGCAAAACAGTTTCAATCTCCGCTCATTTCGGGGATCGAATCTCCTCAATAATCAGGGAAGAGGAAGCACGGCTGAGGGCCAAGTTCGATAGGGTTTTATCTATAAACAGTAAAATTGTCGGGGTGATGGCAAATCGTATTGGCTTAGTCCTTGCTTCTTCCCCGAGGTAAGGGTTAAAACTCCCCTTTCCGCGAGCGGAGAGGGGACGGGGGTGAGGTTCAAGGAGCAAGCAACAGAAGGTTCTTAGGGATTACTTAACTTTGGGTTTTCAGAGACACCCCGGCAGGGCATCTCTACACCACAATTACAGAGAGAAAAATCTTTATTCCCTTGGGTATCGGGCTCTAATCCTCATACTTATTCCAGCAGATTACCTCCTCCATCGGATTCCTTTGCCCGGGCGGGCTGAAGACTTCCTCTGAAGTCGGATATCCGAGCGGTGTAAGAGCCACTACGTTTATATCCTCAGGTATTGATAGGAGTTCTTTTATCTTCTCATTATCAAAGGAACCTATCCAGCAGGTCCCGAGGCCCTCTTCCCTGGCGGCAAGGGTGAGATGATCCACTCCTATGGCGATGTCTACCAGGAAGCTGAAATCCCCCATGTAGCCCCCCCGGTTGTAATGTATGTTCCTACCACAGGCGGCAACCAGTATCGGAGCCTTCGCAATGAAAGATTGCCCCCCACAGAGAGGTACGAGAGCCTTCTTAAGCTCAGGGGAGTTCACAAGTATATACTTCCAAGGCTGGCGGTTGCTCCCCGAGGGTGCGATCCTCACAGCCTCAAAAACGCGTTTCAGGACGTCGTCGGGTATCGGGTCCGACCGGTAGGAACGGACGCTTCGTCTGGTGCGCACAACCGTATAGAAATCCATGGCATCTCCTCCTTTTTCTTCTGGTATCTGCTTGCATAAATAACTTCTCTAATGAAGTGATGTCAAGGGAAAACTCTCGAAAATCCTTGACATATATTGTCCGTTGGCTTATCATTTAGCTCGATTAATTTCGCTCTCAATGTGCCAGAGGAGGCTAATAGATATGGGAAAGTATAGGGCGTGGTTCGAGTGCATAGAATGTGGGGAGAAGCACGAGCTGAACGAGATAGTCTACCGCTGTGGCAGGTGTGGCAATCTTCTCGAGGTAAAACATGATATCGAGAGGCTTAAGACCAGGAGTCCATCATCCTGGATGAAGATCTTCGATGAGAGGTATATGAGGACCCGCTGGCCCTACGGAAGCTCGGTCTGGGGAAAGAAAGAGATGGTCTGTCCCGCTGTCGATGATGACAACATAGTCTCGATGTATGAGGGTGGCAGCAACCTTTTCTGGGCTGAGAGGCTCGGCAGGTGGATCGGGGTGCCGGACCTCTGGGTGAAACAGTGTGGCAACGCACATACCGGGTCCTTCAAGGATCTCGGGATGACAGTGCTTGTCTCTATGGTCAATCAGATGATAGCCGAAGGGAAAGAGATAAGGGCTGTTGCCTGTGCCTCAACAGGGGATACATCGGCGGCGCTTGCGGCATATTGCGCCGCGGCTGGAATACCTGCGGTGGTTTTCCTCCCCAGAGGCAAGATCTCCACAGCCCAGCTCGTGCAGCCGCTCGCGAACGGTGCGATCACACTCTCGCTCGATACTGATTTCGATGGGTGTATGAAGATAGTCCAGGAGATCTGCTCTAAAGAGAATATATATCTGGCCAATTCGATGAACTCCCTCAGGATAGAGGGGCAGAAGACCGTTGGCATCGAGATTGTCCAGCAATTCGACTGGGAGATCCCGGATGTGATTGTAATACCCGGCGGCAACCTCGGAAACGTCACCGCCCTCGGTAAAGGCTTCCTTATGATGAGGGATATGGGGATAATAAACAAGCTGCCGAGGATAGTCTGTGCTCAGGCGGAAAGGGCCAACCCGCTTTATCTGAGCTACCTTACAGACTTCAAGGACTACAAGCCGATAAAGGCAAAGAAAACGGTCGCCAGCGCCATACAGATAGGCAATCCTGTCAGCATTAGGAAAGCTATAGCTATACTCAAGGAGTTTAACGGCGTTGTGGAACAGGCAACCGAGGATGAGCTTGCCAATGCATCGGCTATAGCCGACAGGACCGGACTTTTCAACTGTCCGCATACCGGGGTAGCCCTGGCAGTGCTCTTCAAACTGGTCAAGAGGGGGATAATAAGAGGAGATGACAGTGTGGTTGTAATCTCCACTGCGCATGGGCTGAAGTTCTCAGACTTCAAGGTGAGATATCATGAGAGCAGGCTTAATCAGGTAGAATCGAAGCATGCGAACGTACCGATAGAGCTGAAACCGGATTACGATACCGTTAAGGACAACGTTTTCAGGGTGCTTGATGAGAAGAGGGAAGAGGGATTTGACATCGAGGATTTTTAAATACAGAGGGATATGAGTTGAATCCGGAAAACAGAAAGATCGAGCATATGGAGAAGGCTTTCAGGGATGTGCTCATCGCCATAGGCGAGGATCCCGAAAGGGAAGGGCTCATCAAAACCCCCAGAAGAGCTGGAGAGGCAATGCTTTTTATGACGAAAGGTTACAGTCAAGACCCTTCACAAATAGTAGAGGAATCACTGTTCGAAGAGAAATACGATGACATGATAATCGTAAAGGACATAGAGTTCTACAGCCTCTGCGAACATCATATGCTCCCGTTCTTCGGCAGGTGCCATGTCGGCTATATACCGGAGGGAGAGGTAATAGGGATAAGCAAAATAGCCAGACTTGTAGATGTGTTTTCGAGAAGGCTTCAGATGCAGGAACGGTTGACAAACCAGATAGCACATAACCTCTGGGAGAACCTGAAGCCTCTGGGTCTTGGGGTCGTTATAGAAGCACAGCATCTCTGTATGATGATAAGGGGGGTTCAGAAGCAGAACTCAAGGGTTGTCACAAGTGCAGTACTGGGGTCTTTCAGGAAGGATCGAGCTACGAGGGCGGAGTTTATGGATCTCCTTAAAGTCTCCAATGGCTAATTACACCTGAGGGCGGTTGGGCTTAGTCTCTCGATAATAGGAGTTGTTATGACAGGTAGAGAACTGGTGAGGCGTGCTGTGTTGTTTCAGAATCCGGATAGGGTCCCTTGGGATCTGCCCGAGCCCTGGGGCAGCGATTTCCTGCATGTCGGTCCCGATGGTGACCCTGATTGGGAGCCGGGCGTCGACGGCGAGGACGAATGGGGATGCGTTTGGCAGAAAGATCCGAGTGGTAAGACGATGGGGCAGGTGAAGGTACATCCTCTCGGTGATTATTCTCTGCTTGATGGTTACCGCTTTCCTAACTATGATCTCCCGGTTCGATATGAGAGTGCCAAAAGGGCGATAGAATCTAATGTTGAGGAGAAATTCGTGCTCGCCGGCATCCCGCTCAGCTTTATTCACAGACTTGAATACCTCAGGGGACACGTGGAAGCGTGGACGGACGCCTATGAGCACCCTCGGGAACTGGAGGGACTTCTTGACCGGTTGGCAGACGTAGCAATTGACTCTATCAGATACTTCGCTGAGATCGGTGCTGACGGTATCATCTCCTGCGATGACTGGGGGTTACAGGATCGTGCGATGATCTCTCCCGAGCTGTTCCGTAAGTTTTTCGAACCGCGATATGCCAGGGTTTATAGTGTCGCTCGCGAATATGGTATCCTTACTTTCCTGCATAGCTGTGGTTATATTTCTGAACTCTTAGACGGTTTTATTGAATCGGGCCTGCAGCTTATCCAGATGGACCAGCAGGAGAATATGGGTGTGGAGGAGCTATCCCGGCGTTTCGGCGGGAGGCTATGCTTCTGGTGTCCCGTCGATATTCAGCAGACAATGGTCAAAGGAACGGTGGAAGATGTGCGGCTTTACGCTAAGAAGCTAATAGATTCCTTTGGCAGATTCAACGGCGGATTCATTGCCAAGTGGTACCCTTCTCCGAAGGCAGTAGATCACTCCTGGGAAAAGATAGCAGCTATGTCGGAAGCATTTGCGGAATACGGCAATTATCGTGAAAGCCATCAGCTTGCCTGAATGCTGGATTCTGCTAGAATCTGTTCTGACTATGAGTGATTTGCGCAGGAATAATTCCCTCGCTGCGAATATGGAGCCCGCTATGGGCGGGCTCACTCTATCAGCCCAGCTTGTCTGGGCTTCTTAGCTGTAGTGGGAGGATTTACCCTCGCACTTCCTTGCTGAGGACGTTGCCCGGGTTGTTGCTGAATGATTTTATGGTTCTTAACTCGATCGCTGATCGATCTAAAATCTGGCTCTTATTTCTTATGTACTATCCACTGGCCTGAGCTTTTGCTACAACTGAAAATGGAATCATTAACCAAAATGAGGAGCCGCCCATGTTATTTGAAGTGAGTACATGGAATTATCTCTGCGAGAGGAGGGAGAAGGCCGATCTCGATCAATCGATATCGGAGATAATAAGCGATGGATTCGGGGTCGAGCTATGGCTTGGATGGTACCCGGATATGGGAGCTGTGAGTCGGAAAAATTGGGGCCACCTCAGGGAAACCCTCGAAGGTTCTCCTTTCGTGAGCCTTCACACCAAGCTTGGAAGCTTTGAGGAAGATGCCCTCAGAGAAGAGATCGAGATGTGCAAATTTGTCGGGGGGAGGGTACTTGTGGTGCACCCCGGGACCCTCGGTCTTGGTCCGGATAGTTTCCACAATCCCGCGCTCAATAGTGTCTCCGAATACGCCCTGTCGAAAAGCGTCACGCTCGCGCTCGAAAACGGCAGCCCCGAGATTTTAAAGAACGCTGTTTCTGATGTAAATGTGTTCTCAAAGGACGGTGGGCTTGGTATATGTGTGGATGTGGGACATGCCAACTTGCTCCATGGAACTCTTCAGGGCCCCGTGATAGAGATCCTCGATATGTTTTCCGAAAGGCTGGTCCACCTGCACCTTGCGGACAATTTCAGGCAGAAGGACGATCATCTGACGCCGGGGGATGGGACTATAGATTGGGATGGCGTAGTGTCCAAACTCCTGGCTATAGGCTTCGAAGGTTCGGCAGCGTTCGAGATAAACAGCGAAAATGCGAGGGAAAACGCTGCCAGGGCAAGGAAGTTGCTTGAAGAGCTTATCAAAGTGGGATAAACCCTGAACGTGTATCTTTTTCCGGGACAGATTACCTCCCAAAGATAGCTATGCCGAACGCATTCTGGTTTCTGGAAATTCCATGAACCTTAAACGAGAGCAACTGCCGGTTGCCCCAGTATTAATCACGGGGACGATCTGTGCCAGGGTTCCATCGCACGAATTCTCAAGGCTCAAATTGCGTTTGGTATAACTGCTGTGTTTCAAATCTTCGGCAGAAGGAGAATCATTATGAATCCGAGCGGCGAGAGGGTCACATTGTATGGCCTCGTCGGCAATATAGCGCTTACGGGATTCAAGCTTTTCTGCGGGATAGCCGGCAGGAGCAACGCCCTGATCGCCGATGCTGTCCATTCCGCCTCCGATATAGCTGCCACAGGGGCTGTCTTCTTCGGTCTCAAGGTTGCGAAACGCCCCGTTGACTCCACGCATCCTTACGGACATGGCCGTGTGGAGTCTATAGTGGCACTGTCGATAGGCATTATACTTATAGTCATCGCCGGGTTTATTCTACACGGTGCCGCCCATTCCATATGGGTCAGCGTCCGTCCTCCACCTAAACCGATAGCCCTCGTGGGCGTCCTTGCCTCCATATTTCTCAAGGAATGGATGTTCAAATATACCCTCTCCGCAGGCAAAAGGCTCAACAGCCCTTCCATAATTGCCAATGCCTGGGATCACCGTTCTGATGTCTATTCGTCACTCGGTGTGCTTGCAGGGGTGGCCGGAGCAAGGTTCGGGTATCCGAGCCTCGACCCGATGGCGGCCGCGATAGTCTCAGTTTTCATATTCAAGGCCGGGTTTGATATAGCCAGAGATTCCCTCAATGATCTTATGGACCGGGCCCTTTCATCGAAGTTGATCGAAAAGATAAGGGCGCTGGCCGGAGAGGTCGATGGCGTGGTAGACGTGGTCGATGTCAAAGGAAGGCGGATGGGCTCCAAGATAATAGCTGATATCAAGGTAAGTGTGGGTGCGGAGCTGAGCGTAAAAGAGGGCCACGATGTAGCCCTTGAGGTGGAAAGGCGTCTTATGGGTGGTATAGATAACCTTGTCGAGGTTATGGTTCATGTGGATGTCAAAGAGCCAACTGAGCATCCTGACCGTGAGGAGTTCAGGGAACGAACTAAGGACATATTGCTCGAACATCGGGGCATGTTTCTGGAAATTCACGAGCTTGACTACCACTTCTCCGGAAGGGGAAGGGAGATGCACTTTCACCTTGTCGTCCCTCCGGGCATGAGCTTCGAGGCTGCTCATAATCTCAGTAGACACCTCGAGGAAGAGATCACCGGGGAATTTCCCAATGCATATGTAGTTGTCCATCTTGAACCTTCCTCGGAGAAGAAGGGTTGGGATGATATCGAGACTTGAACCGGAAAGTCCGGCTCCCTTCGGCTACTCATATCTTCTAAATCTCTACCCATTCTTTGTTGAGAATATCCAACGTTTTTCGTGATTTCTAAGGCGGACTTCTGGCGCTTTCCCGAGGCTTGACGTTTCACCCTAAATATCTTAAATAGATACTGGATATGAACTTATGTACTCTTGGTATTAAAGAGGAGTCGGCCTCAAGCCTTTAGGCGGAATAAGCAGAGGAATTTGCTTTGGTTCAGCGTTTGCAGATAGAGGCACATGGCATAGTTCAGGGGGTTGGCTTCAGGCCTTTCGTCTATTCTCTGGCGAAAAGATACCCTCTGTCAGGGTTTGTCCTGAACGGTCCCGAAGGTGTACTGATAGAGGTGGAGGGGGACGATCGTTCCCTTGAGGATTTTGCGGAAAAACTCGTTTCCGAGGCCCCTCCTCTGGCGATTATAGAGGAAGTCAGTCTCAGGAAACTTCCCGCTCTCGGATATGATTCCTTCTCGATCAAGGAGAGCATATCGTCCGAGGAGAGGTTCACACTTATATCCCCCGATATAGCAACATGCCCGGATTGTCTCTCTGAGGTCTTCGATCCTGAAGACCGACGTTACAGGTATCCTTTCACCAATTGCACAAACTGTGGTCCCCGTTTCACTATAATAGAAGATATACCGTATGACCGGCCCAAGACTACGATGGAGCCTTTCAGGATGTGTCCGGATTGCCTCCGGGAATATACGGATCCCTCGGATAGGAGGTTCCACGCGCAGCCGAATGCCTGTCCAAGGTGTGGCCCGGAGCTCTTGCTCCTCGACAGGAACGGTACGAGGGTTGAAGCCGATGATGAAGTGGAGGAAGTGAGGAATCTTCTCAGGAAAGGCCATATAATGGCGATAAAGGGTCTTGGCGGATATCATCTCGCCGGCGATGCCCTCAACGAACTTGCGGTCTCTAACCTTCGTAATAGGAAGTATCGACAGGATAAACCTTTCGCCGTTATGGCATCTACTCTCGAGGTCGTGGAGAGGTTCTGTTATGTGAGTGAAGAAGAGAAGAGTATCCTTTGCGGTCCCAGGAGGCCGATAGTGCTTCTCAGAAAGAGACCTGAACCGTCCGTTGCCCCTGATGTCGCCCCAAAACAGAGCTATATCGGTTTCATGCTCCCTTACACTCCGCTTCATCATTTGATACTGAAGGATTTCGAAAACCCCCTCGTTATGACCAGCGGCAACATAAGTGATGAGCCGATAGCTTACAGGGACGAGGAAGCACTCAGTAAGCTCTCACATATAGCCGATTTCTTCCTCATACATAACAGGAAGATACACATGAGATGTGACGATTCGGTCACAAGGGTCGTCAAGGGAAGCGAGATGGTGATCCGGAGATCAAGAGGTTATGTTCCTCAGCCGATTAAGATTGATAGGCCATTCAGAAGCAAGGTGCTCGGGTGCGGGGCCCATCTCAAAAATGCATTCTGTCTGACTAAGGATAACTATGTCTTTCTGAGCCACCATATAGGCGATCTCGAGAACTTTGAAACTCTGGGCTCGTTCGAGGAAGGTATAGAACACTTCAAGAGGCTGTTTCAGATAGAACCCGAAGTCGTGGCCTACGACCTTCATCCCGATTACCTCGCCACGTCATATGCCCTCTCACTTGAGGGGATCCCGAAGATCGGGGTACAGCATCACCACGCCCATATCGCAAGCTGCCTTGCCGAAAACGGGATTTCTGGCAGGGCCATAGGGGTCTCCTTCGATGGGACGGGATACGGGACCGACGGGAAAATATGGGGAGGGGAATTCCTCATAGCTGACCTCTCCGGATTCGAGAGGGCCGGGCATCTGAGCTACATGCCGATGCCCGGGGGAGATATGGCGGTGCGCGAGCCATGGAGGATGGCAGCTTCATATCTCCGATCCATATACGGAAGCGACCTTTGGAAACTCGACATAGATTTCGTGAAGGGACTCGATTCTGAACGCCTGGAACTGCTAATCGGCGCCATGGACAGCGGGATGGAATTCCCACTTACCTCAAGCGTGGGCAGGCTTTTCGATGCTGTATCGGCCTTGCTTGGGATCAGGAACGAGGTTAACTACGAGGCTCAGGCAGCCATAGAACTCGAGATGACTGCGGATAGATCCTGCAATCAGAGCTATGGCGAGGACTTTTTATCGGGCGGTGTGCCGTTTAAGGTTGATTCGGCAGGGATATTTCATATGGTTGTGGAGGACATTATAAATGGTCTGCCCGTTCCCTTTATATCTGCTAAGTTTCACAATACTATCGCCGGGGTTATAGCCTCAGCCTGCGAGACATTGAGAGAGGCGCAGGGGATAAATATCGTCGCCTTAAGCGGAGGGGTTTTCCAGAACGTTTTCCTCCTGGAGAGAGCCATCTACCTCCTTTCCCGAAAAGGGTTCGAGGTATTCCGGCATTCCAGAGTCCCGACGAACGACGGCGGCATATCGCTCGGACAGGCTGTGGTCGCCGATACGAGATGAGCGTTCAGCTCTGTCTGTGCCATGCCTGTCACGGCAGACAGGCCGCTGAAAGTGCTTACAGAGTTCAATAGTGGCTACTTTTAATGACAGAAGGACATAACCCATATTCAGCTAAAACCGGTTTAAGGAGGGTTCCAGGGTGTGTATAGGTGTTCCGATGAAGGTTGTGAGGATAGAGGGGGATAAGGGTGTCGCGGAAATAGGCGGTATCGAGCGTGAAATCGGGCTCCAACTTATGGGAGATATAAGATTGGGCGATTACGTTATAGTCCATGCCGGATTCGCCATTACGAAGCTTGATGAGGAAGAGGCGGAAAAGACGCTCGAGCTACTGCGCGAGGCCGAGATCATCTGAGGGAGATTCCGATGAAGTTTCTGGACGAATTTCGTGACCTCGGGCTCGCGAGGGCCTGGGCAAACAGGATAGCTGAAAGATCGAAGGGCCGGGACTTTACCTTTATGGAGGTGTGTGGCACGCACACGATGTCGGTTCACAGATACGGGATCAAGGGCATCCTCCCGGAGAATGTGAGGCTTCTCTCCGGGCCGGGATGTCCCGTGTGCGTTACGCCGAACAGCTATCTCGATACTGCAGTGGCACTTTCACGCTTAGATGGAGTGGCTGTGGCCACCTTCGGCGACATGATCAGGGTCCCGGGTTCCGGATCTACCTTAGAGCGTGAGAGGGCTGAAGGACGCGATATAAGGGTCGTCTACTCCGCACTCGATGCGGTAGAACTGGCATCGGAGAGGCCTGAGCTAAAAGTGGTTTTCCTTGGGATCGGGTTCGAGACCACAGCTCCGACAATCGCTGCCTCGATACTTGAGGCGGAGAAGCTCGGGCTTTCGAACTACTTCGTCCTCTCCTCCCACAAGCTAATGCCTCCGGCTATGCGGGCCCTTGTGGAGGATCCCGATCTCAACATAGACGGTTTCATCTGCCCTCCCCATGTCAGCGTTATAATAGGATCCGAATCCTACAGGTTTATAGCAAGGGATTACGGTATTCCATGCGTCGTAGCCGGATTTGAGCCGCTTGACATACTTCAGGGGATCCATATGCTGACGGATCAGGTGGTGAGTGGACGGGCCGAAGTCGAGGTGCAGTACAGCCGTGCGGTCACAGCTTCCGGAAACGTGAAGGCGAGCGAAATTATGGACACGATATTCGATCCCTGCGATTCAGAGTGGCGAGGGCTCGGCATAATCGAAGGTAGTGGGCTATCCCTGAGAGACGACTACCTCCGCTTTGATCCCTTTTCGGCTTTTCCTGATATAGATATAGGAGAGGTTAATGAGCCGAAAGGCTGTATCTGTGGGAGGGTCCTCAGGGGCGTAAGTGAGCCGACCGATTGTCCCCTCTTCGGTACATCCTGCACCCCTGATTCGCCTGTGGGCGCCTGTATGGTATCGAGCGAAGGGGCATGTGCTGCATACCACAGGGAGGGAGGTGCTAGTTGGG
>CAZTBA010000066.1:0-18838 GCA_964611725.1 uncultured bacterium | reverse complement strand
GGCTTGGAACAGCATTGGTTGTCTCCAGAGTTAGTTTTACAATAATACAAAAAAATCGCTTCTATAATAGCATTATTTTGCATGGCGCGCTGCATCAGCCGCGATCTTTGGGATGTTGGCCGGATACGATGCTTGATCTGATTCTTTTTGGGTGATAACGCGGTGAACGCCTGCTGCTCAGATGTAGTCGAGGTCCGCGTTCGCACGCTCGACCAAAGCTTTCATATAGCCGATGCTGAACGCCGTACCGGCCCGTGGGTCCTTCGCCATCAGTGGGATGTGATCGGGAATCAACACACCGTCGAAGTTGACTCCGCGTAGCGCACGCATCACGGCGTACATATCCATATAGCCATTGTCCAAAAAGGTCTCAATGAAGTGAGGCAAAGGCTGGTTTACGTTGCGAAAGTGAACCTTGAACAGCTTCCGCCGCTCGCCAAAGTAGTGGATAGTCTCGATCACGTCCTTGCCCATCATCGCCCCGCCGCGCGTCGGCTCCGGCTCCGTGCTCCAGATGCCGTTCGCCATATGTGCATAGGTCGTGTACGGGATCCCCGCCCTCCCCAGATTGCGCAAGTGCTGCTTGTACTCCTCGATCTTCTCGTCCCGGTTGGGGAGATTGAGGACAATAGCGTCCTGGTTGTGGACGTCAGAGTTACCAAAGCCATAGACCCTCAGCCCGGCCTTCTCAAACAGATCGCGGCGGCTGGCGTAATACTCATAGCTGGCCCTATCACCGCTGGTCCATAGCACCACGTGGTTCACGCCCATCTGTTTGATGAACGCCAGATCTTCCTCCGTCGGCTCCGGCGACACCTGCGCCGCAATCTTCAAACCAGGTTCAGTGTCCGAACGATTGATCAATATACCCCTCCTCCGCATTTTGGTTCTGCATCGCCAATATTTGAACAAGATAGGAAAAACAGCCTGTTCCCATCACCCTGGTACCTCTATCACAGTCGGTTGCCCAAGGAGACGTTCAGCCTGTCCGCATCCGCTCGACGCAGTTGTCCGGCTTTACCTGTTGCTTCGATTTCCCTGCATTACCCGCAACGCGACCCGTATCGCCCGGTCAACACCTCTGGCACTGTCTTCCGGTGTCGGCTTTGCCTCATGGTCAGGGACCAAAGTGCCCCCTCCACCCTCTGTCCCGGGACAAACCACATACTGCGTTGCTATTCCCACAAAGAGCCCGGAATGCGGTAGACGAAGTGGTTGCTGTCCACCGCAAGACGCCGTGGAACCTCCCGAGACCTCACCGATCAAAGGAGATCCTCGGTAGTATCTGAGAGCGTGTGCGCAGGAGACCGCATTCGAATATGTCAAGGGGCCAACAAGAACGGAGATACGTCCGGAGAACCGCTCTGCTTTCTCGACCGGTTCTATCGGTGATGAATAGTGAGTTATAACGGATCCAATCTCTGCACCTGGATCCTGCCCAATTCGTCCTCCCAAAGTCAGTGGCGACACCTTTGTCTGGACCTTCGAATAAAGCACAAAGGGAACGTGGAGAAGGTACTGGAGCAACCTTTCGACTCCTGTGCTCATTCCTCCTCGGCACCGTCGCAGGTCGAGAATGATGTCGCAGATCCCGGAGCGCCGGATCTCGGCAAATGTTTCATCTACAAAACTGCAACACCTGGCAGGATCGCTGAACAGGTTGAATTCGATAATGGCCGTTGCATGTCGATCTAAACGGCGGAAAGCGTAGTCAGGCCGCATTTGCCTTGGGTCTAAGGACAGGTCCGAGACTGGTACAGCCTTGACCGTGTATCGCCTGCCCGCACCTGCGGCATCGCCGAGCAAAAGTTCCAGAGCATCCGCTTCCCCGTATTCGATCCAAAGCCAGTACCACAGCCAGTCCTCTCGCCGGACCAGCCACGGGTGCGCCGGTCGTCCTTCCCCGGGGATGTATCGCCCGATCCGCCTGATGACAGTTGCGGAATCTTCTCCACCAATCCAGAGGACAGTTGCACCCACGGGACACGCCACGTTACCGTAGTGTCGTGTCAGCCAGAGACGTTCCCCGTCCCACTCGAAGGACAAGGGGAACACTTTTCCACCGGAGTGGAGTCGCTGCTCGAATTCATCGAGCCGCATTACGTACGTATGATCGCTCCTCAGGCAGGATACCAAGGGAGCAAGCTCCCGATAGAAGGCCCTGGGACACAAAGGGCGAGAGAGACGCGCCCGCAGTTTCTTGCACCTGAGGTCGAAAACCTCCTTGCTCTCGTGCGCGTAGGGATCGAAGTGCGCCTCCTGGATGGTGTGAACGGTCAGGTCCAAGTCGGCCCGAAGCCCCTCCCCCGGGATCTCCACATCTGCACCGGAAGTCCCCAGCGGGGTAGTTCGGCTGCGATCTCTCATGATCCCTCTTCCTCCCGGTCCGGGACACCGACCTGCATCAGTTGCCCGCCGACACTTAATATCAGAGCCGTAGAAGACGTACAAGGCTTCCCTTTTAAATAATAAGCAGCATAGTCCCTTGTGCTGCAGCATAAGAATGCCAGGCTCAAAAACGTGAAAGCAAGTCTTCTCATGATTTTCGAGGAGAATAGGCCCACCACATAAGAGGGATCTCACCCCCGAACATCGTGGCATACCCGGCACGCATCAGGCACAGCTATCGCCGTCGCCCGGATCCGGATTGCTGGACGGGTTGTCCTCCACGCAGTACCGCTCAACAAGTTCCCGCAGCACCTCGGCTTTGCCGGTCAGTTCAGTGCTTTCGAGGTTCTCTATCGACATCAGACTCACGAGCTGAACGTAGATCTGTGGGAACTGCAATATCTCCGTCAGTTGCTCTTTTATCCATTTGTCGTAGGCAATGGGATAAGTTCTGTTTGTGATGAAGAGGGCCTGGAGGAATTCACCCATGGCATTGTACAATCGCCGAAAGGCCTGGAAGTACAGCTCTCGCTCAACGAAGGGCGCAATGTGATCGATGTTATTCACACAGAAGCGACGAACCATATGCAGACGCTTCGTGCGAAGTTCAGAACCGTAGTAGGGCAGCCACTTCCGTCTGAGATCGTTCAGGCGGGAGCCCCGTTCGTACAGGGCGACGCTGTAGCCCAACAGGTTTCCGATCTCAAGTTCAAACTCATCCGGGCCGCTGCACCACCCGTGATAGCCCTCGGGAAACTCTCCATCGCTGAAATCAAGGTCGACATGCGAGTACCTGCCCATGCTCAAGAGTGAGGCAAACACATCGTTGCTCGCATATTCCTTCGACCAGGCTGCCTCGAGTTCGTTTCGCGCATCCTTATCAATGTTAGGCTGTACCAGCACAGAGATGTCTACACAACTCCCCGCTGCGGCTTTCCCTCTTGCACAGGAACAGGTGAGCAACACGGCATCGACAGCGTCACGCTTGTGAAAAAAGTCAGCCGCCGATAGCGCTGCAGCTTCGTGATAGCGGGTAGGAAAGAGAGAGCGCTTTTCCTTTTCCATTCTTGATTCTCGTCCAAACTTGCCCTCACCCGCGGTGGATGGCCGCCTCCCCGCGGCTATTCAGCGTCGGATGGAGGACCTTGTTGAGTGATGTCGTGCTCGCCTCGTGGCGCGCTCAGTCCCCCGCAGCAGCAGAACATGTTATCGCGACTCATGTGGAGCTTGATCGCAAGCATTTCCCAGAGCTGCGGGTGTTCCGTACAAAGTGCGAAGGGAGTACCCGGGCGGATGCGTTCGACCTCATCGAGGTAATGGGTATAGATCTCCGCCCGGACGTCGAGCGGAAAGGGAGCCCGATGCGCTCCCGCCAGAGCTGTCGCCTCTTCCCGCATACGCCGCATGTGCGTCTGGTCCATCATGTCCACGTCAAACACCGTCTCGAACTCGGCCGCATCCATCATGGCCAGCACCCATCCCCGCAGGACCTCCGGCTCCACTCTGGCGAACAGAAGCTCCAGCATGTCCGTGGTTTCCTGGCGCCAGTCGGCTATGGGGATGATCGGTGAGAAGCCGACCCGGACCGCGTAGCCCTGTTCCTGGCAGAAGCGCATCGCTTCGATACGTTCGACCAGTGACGGCGAGTCGCGTTCAATCACGCGCGCCTGCGTGTCCATGGAGAGCGTCCAGTTGACCAGCAGGTGTTTGCGATAGGGCAAATCCGCCAGGAAGCCGACGTTGTTGCTGCGAGTGTAGAGCAGCAGGTACCTGTCGTGTTCCGTGAAGCATTGCGCGAGTATTTCGCAGGCACCGTACTCGGGTTCAAAGGCCAGGATGTCGCTGTAGAGATCATAGCGGTAGAGCCGTTGTTCGGGCCGGGCCGCGAACATGTGCGACAGGTGCTCACAGAAATCCTCGATGTCCAACATGATGTTCACGATAAAGCCCTGACCGCAGTAATCGCACTTGTGCACGCAGCCGCCGAGGGTATGAATTCCCCACCCGCCCTGGCAGACGTAGTGCGGTGCACGGGGAGTGAGGAGGTCCCTCCTGCTGTAGGCGAAGTCCTCCCCCACACCGCAGAACAGGCTCTGCAAGCGTTTCGCATGAGGGTTCCTGAACTCCCGTGGGGGGATCACGCGATCCGACTCATCCCAGACGAAGGTGTTGAATACGATCACGGGGTCGTGGGCCTGCTTCAGGTGGCCCTGCCGAATGCGGCCGTGCCCCCCGCGGATTATCTCCTCGGTCGCCAATGTTTCCGTTGCTCCTGAGAGTTGGAGAAGGTCGTCGATGTCCTCGAGGTCGACACGCGGCACGTCACGCTCCAGGATGCCCAGAGCGTCGAGCATCCTGTTCATGCGCTCGACGGCACGCTCATTAGCGAATACACGCTTGTGAGCGAAGACGCCCCTGGGGCTCAGTGCATACATTCAGCGACTACCCCCCTTCTGCTTTCATCGCACACGGTCTGCGAAAAACAGTTTAACGTATTGCATTGTGGAGAGTGAATCAATTTCCTGCCTGTAGCCAACACGCGGTGTAAAGCCAGGGGAAGTCCACACAAACCCTGGATTTGTTCCGTTGATCAACCGCCTGATTCCCTGCCACAACTTCGGATAGTGTCTGCAGCGAGCTCGACCCTATCAGCCTCAGCAATAGCGGATGCTGTAAATTCGAAAGTCAAATTCGGGCACTCGGGGGCGCAGGGCGAGGACATCATCCTTAACAGCGCAATCCACGGCCTCCCCCTCCCACCACTCCTCCACGATGGGGACCTGCCCCGCGGGCAGTTCAATGGATACCTGACCATCCCACGGCGACCCTTCGTTGTTCACCAGCACAACGATGATCCCCTCCTGCGTGGTGTTGACGAGATACTCGATCGGGGCCCTGTTGACTTTCAGAATACTGACCCGGTCCATGAAATGGGAAATGGTGTCTTTTGCGATCGCCAAAAACTTGTTGAAGGGAACCAGCAATGCAGTCCCGTCCGCACTCAACTTCGTATGGGAATGAGGTCGCTGCGGAATCGCCTTCTTCTCGACACCGTAGAACATCGGGATTCTATGCGTAGGCACTGCCATTAGGCGCACGCTGTCGTATGCCTGAAAGTAGTCGGGCATCGCAAGCAAGGCCATCCCACGCCCTACGCGATTCATTGTCACCAGAGGATAGCCCTCCTCCGTGACGGCCTGGGGCGTAGCGCTTTCCAACTCTGCGACGCGATAACTGTAGGGCGGTTCTTCGAATTCCGCACCACAGTGATTGCAGCGGGACCCCGCAGCCTTTCCCTTTTCGGAGGTCAGGGATACACCAAAAAGTTCTTGCATGCACTGAATATCGGCAATCTGCTCGGCGTTCGCGAGGAGAATTCCACCCTTACTCACATACTCATGCAGCGCTTCGAGGTCGGAGCGATCCAGCTTGAGTTCCCCCAGAGTGATGATCCCCTTATACTTTTTGAGTGTATCCGATGAAGCGTTGTCAAGGAGAACGTCGAAGCTGTCTCCCCACGTGCTCGATGTCACGCACTTGAACTCGTAGGGCCTGAAGTCAAACCCTTCCAGCATCATTCGGCCCTGCTCTTCGGAGGTCTTCCAGGGCCTCGGCCTGCGGTACAGAGAGTGTCCCGGAAATGCTGCATCAAAGAAATTCTCTATCATGTAGTCGCCCGCTGTGAATGGAAGCTTGTACCATGTCACATCGTGTCCGGCACGCATGGGCCCTCCCCTGCCAGGTGTCCAGCCGTGGTTATGCTCCAGCAAGAGCGCTACAGGAACGTAAGGTCTTCCGCGGCTCTTTTTCTTTCTCAGGACAAGATCGGCGAATCTCTTTGCGTTTCTCCCGGCAGGGGTCAATCTCAACGTGTTTTCCTCGGCTTCCACCCAGTTCACGTACGGTGCACCGTCCATGTAATTGATGTCTGTTCCGGAGAAATGGGCGACGACCCAGCAGCGAAGAAGCATACTCTCGGTAGGGCCTCCCAGTCGTCTCATTTCGCGGTCGTAGATAAGGCTCGTAACCCGCCGCGTTTCATCCTTCGGCACCTCTGTGTAAGTCGGAGCCGGGTAATTATGTGGGGGATGATAAATCGACCAAAAGGCATCGTATTGCCTGGCCGCGCCGCGGCAGAAGGCCACGGCGATTTGCGTGCACGGCGTCGACGAGAACACCTCCACGAAGCTCATTTTCAAACCCAATTCATGCTGGTAATGCACGTCCAAAGGGACAGCACCGCCGCCACCCATGGAAAGCTCCCGAAGGGCTATTCCTTTCCGCTTCAGGTATTGGAAGACGCAGGGGATGCCCGGATCCCAACTGTCACCGAACTTGCTGTTCCGCCAGTGAACCTGGTGCTCATTCGTGGTAACCCAATGCTGGTACCATCGAAAGGCTTCTCCCTTCGAGGTGTAATCGTATTCCTCGAGCCGCAGGTGTGGATGGCCGCTGTTCCACTGCTCGCCACCGAAAAACCACCAGACTTTTCCCTCTGGAAGAGCTTTCATGAGACTCAGAATTTCGTTGACTCGCTTCTCAACAAATTCCTCCACAGGCAAACCGGCTTCCTGGCATCGGAAGGCATTCCAGGGATCGTTTGTCCGGAAAAAGAAGATCAGATTCCCTCCCCATGCATCCACATCCTCCGGCGAAGGAAGGTGGTCGCAGCCGGGAAAGCGGGAATTGTGGATCAGGAAGCCGTTGCACATGCGGTTCTCAAGCGACAGTCGACGCTCAGCCTCGGCGACGGCGCGCGTTCCCTCCAGATTTCCTATCTCCAAAGGCCGCTTCAATCGGGTATTCATCAGGGCGCTGCTATAAAAGTTCAGCAACACATAGTCATCACTGCACGCGATCGGCGGCATTTTCAGTATCCTCCTCCGGTCCATCGGTATTTCCGGTCCACCCCCCCACCCCAGCAGGTTCATCAGCAGCTTTTGTCAATTCCTGCTCAAAGTCGCCCAACCGATTGAATTCATCCTTTGTATTTGATAAAAGTCCCCTGCTTATACTCCTCAAAAGCGATTCGTAATTCTTCATGGGTGTTCATAACTATGGGACCATACCAGGCGACGGGTTCACCAATGGGCTTGCCGGAAATCAGGAGGAATCTTACCTTATGCTCCTCGGTAAAAACCATTATCTCATCACCGTCATCGAAGAAAACAACCGTCCCGTTGCCGACAAATGGATCGCGCTGAATGTCGAAGTAGTTTATTCCTTCAACCTCGTAAGTGAAAGGGTTTTTCTCCCTGCAGAAATGTCCCTGGCCGTCGATTATGTAAGCGAAGACCGTATGACCCCGTTTCGTGGGGTGTTCGAATTCTGAATTGGCAGGAACTGTAACGTCGATATACTCGGGATCAATTACAATATCCTGTACCGGACCTTTAATGCCGGATACCTCACCGGAAATGATCTTGATGGTCGCACCATTGGGGAGTTTAACTTCGGGTATTTGCTCGTTCGTTACGTCTCGGTACCTCGGGTCCATCATCTTTTCCCGGGACGGCAGATTGGCCCAGAGCTGAAATCCGTACATTCTTCCGTTTCCATCGCCTTTTGGCATTTCCTGGTGGATGATTCCACTTCCGGCGGTCATCCACTGTACATCCCCCGAGCTGATAATTCCTTTGTTTCCAAGGCTGTCACCGTGTTCTACGTCTCCGGCCAGAACATAGGTAATTGTTTCGATGCCGCGATGAGGATGCCAGGGGAAACCTTTTATGTAGTGTTCCGGGTTATCAGAACGGAAATCATCAAGAAGCAGAAAAGGATCGAACATGGGCACTTCACTGAATCCAAAAGCCCTTTTGAGGTGAACGCCAGCGCCCTCAATTGTTGGCTTACTCTTTAGGACTTTCTGGATTTTTCGAGTTGTAGGCATCGGAGTATCCCTCCTGGAGACCGGTCCTCGGGGAAGAATGGCCGATCATATGATTCAATGGCTTGAAATGGGTAGTGCAGAAAGCTTTATTATTTCCGCGTGAGCGGGTCAGTTTACTGCGTCCTCTGGACGCGATTGTTAGCCGATCTCAATGCCCCTGATTGCTCAACGAGCACCTGTGCGTTGCTTGACGAGTTTTCCCAGCTTCCAGGTTTCAAGGAGTTCAACTTTCTTGAGAAACAGAGCAATAAGCCACCGTTTCACAGGAGACGGCTGACCCAGCCATCCGCTGACTCTCTGGGCAAGCTCTCCTTGTAACGCATCTCCATCCCTCCATGAGCGAAGCGCGATACAGAACGCAGCCCACCACTCGGCCGTTTCCTCCTGATTGGGACAGGTATCCTCTGTCAGTAAGAAATCAGGAACATCCGCGCTCTCATTCAGTCTCCTCTCCCTCCCAATCTGCCACAGGAGTTTTTCAAGAAAGCGGAAAGCTTTTGGCGCACACAGCCACCATTCCTGAAGAATCCATGGCCGTATTTCTTTCCAGAAAGGGGATACTTCGCCCAACCTGGCCTCAAGTTTCCTGACTCTGGGTGAAGCCTGTTCGTCGAAGTTGGGAACAGGGCGATTGAAGTAGCAGTGTTTGCCCGGAACGCCATCGGCGGGGGAGTAGTCGCCCAAGTAACGGTCTCGTTCGAATTGGGACGCGAAGTCGTTATCCCAGACTGTGAACTTCATCCACCACCGGAGATGATGAAGAAGACGTTCGATAAGAAGTTCCTTAGCTTCAGTGTGTTCACCGAGGACTCTCCAAAGGTCCGAACAGACGGTGCTCCAGTCGATCTTCCGATACCCAAGATCGGCAAGTTCACGCGCAACCGGCTCAGGAGCAGCTCCCGCCAGCCATCCATCCAGGCAAAGACAGTAGTCCTGCATCTCCCGTTTCCGACCATGCTCCACCGTGTAACACCCGTGAACCATGGTCGGCAGAGATTGAGAGCCAATAGCCTTGACAGTCTCTATCTGTGGTCTCGGGAAGAGGTAATGTCCGCAAGGTGGCAGGAAGTTGATGTACGTTTCAACTATCTTCTCTGCCCATTCCGGGATAGGAGCCGCAGCTTGTTCCAGCTCCGCGATCTGCTTCATGTCAGGATCGCTGGCGACCACACTCCAACCATCTCCGTAACTCGTGCACCACCAGCAGCGACTCGAGATGCTGTTCTCGTAGGCTTCCTTTGACCATTCGATAATCGTCTTTATTTCTCCTGACTAATGGTGAAATTAACCGACATGGAACACGCGCAACGCGCGGCTATTGATTGTCGGTGTTGATGCCCTGGTTGGGCTTTTCTCTCACCCATCCCCACAAGCTCCAGACCCAGAATTCCTGATCGGGGTAGCCGCTGCTAACAGCCTCCTCTTTGCACCGGACGATCCAGTCTCGCCAGTTCGGGTTCTCCCATGCCTTTAGACGTTCTGCCCATACGAGTTCCTCGTTCAGGTCATGACTGAGAATATCAATCTCAGGGAGGATCCGCACCTCTGAGATATGCTGCCTGTAGATGGAGGTAGTGCGTTCTATTGCCGCGACTTTCTCCTCCCAGTTGGGAGAGTGGAGAGCGGCGTCTACGTGTGGAAGCACCTCTGGGACAGGTGATGGTAGTTGTTCGAACATCCACCACAGGTGCGTTCGCCAGGGGTAGTAGTGTTTCGTGATCAGAAATGCTGTGTGCAGCAACGATTCCAGCACGAATCCAAACAGGATATGGGCTTCAGCGATTCGACCTCGTGTCACGCAGGACCTCAACTCACCCAAGTCTTCCCAAATCAACCTCTTCAGGTTCAGGATTAGCCGTTTTTTCCACAGACGCTCCGGCATCCGCTCTGGACTACTGGCTTCACGAAGACTCCGCACCAAGTTCCGGGGATCCCACACGACCAAGTTATTCTGGATGGTAAACAGATCTTCGACCGTCACTTCCTCCCACGGTGCCGAATCGACGCCATCGAGGAATTCCTTCGCATGTCCGCCGAGAAGCCATGACAGCGGCCAAACACAGAGAACAGAACCCTTCTTTCTGTAGGGACATGTCTCTTGCAGACATTTATTTAGTGACAACTGCAGTTGCCCGCCCCTTCTGTTCCAAAGGGCGTCGTCCATATAGACAGCCGCCTCCAAATCGGACAACTCGTCCGCGATGCCTAAGCCGACTGAACCGAGGACAATGATACTTATCTCAGATGACAGATCAGAATATTCAGTCGTGATCCTGGGAATCACGGTCTCGTCGAAATACGTCTTAGCGTCCGTTGCCATCTGTTTTCCAACTCAACGTTAAAGCTCACCCGATGCGTGGCATTTGCAGAACAAGGAAGTGTTGCGCACCGTTTCTTCATCTTCTAACACAATGATTTTCGGATACCCGTTTACCTCCGGTATTTTTATCCATGCTGTGCCAGCAAGGGCTTCAGTCTATCAAACAGGTTTCTTCCCATCTCGATCATGGCGTTGTCGGAAGGGTGGATCAAATCAGTGGTAAGTCCCCCGATGTTCGTGAGCACTTCATTCCCCTCAATCAGATAAACATTGGGAAGAGGGCATTCCGCGACGACATCCCGCAGTGCCTGACGATACTCCTCCGGAGCAGCGCTGTACTGCGCGCCGGGATCACTCACTCCAAAATCACGGAAATATGGATACAGCGTGATGCAGGCAACTGGTCGGTTCGTGTCGGCTCCGGCCACGGTGTTGACCATGTACTCGATACGCCTTCGGAACTCATCTATCGCGAATCCTTGCATGTTCACGGACAGGGCCAATGACGCGATGTTCCAGTCGGCTCCCTTGGCAATGTAATCGGCAAAAGCCGTCTCGCAATGGCAAGCACCACCAACTCCGAGATTGATCAGGTCAGCTTTCAGGTGCCAAGCTGTCTGCGCAACGTAGCTCAGGTGCGGACCTTCACAGTCAAATCCGTGGGTAATGCTCGTACCGTAAGCAAGGTATTTGATTTCGGGCAGATCCTCAGGACGCGGCGGACGAACGCCTTTACCTTTGATGTCATGCAGAATCACCGGATCACGCCGACGTCCACCAAAAACCACACGGCGTACGCTTGGGGCGAACGGCTGATCCCCCCACCACCGTCGGTCAAGTTTCCGGAGGCGATCCTCCGGGCAAAGACGTATGGTCGTGGGTTGCCGTCCGATAATGTAGCGTTCCCGCCCGTCGAAAGTGCCATGAAATATCGTGACGTCGGTTTCTCCTTCCGATGAAAGCGTGATATGGGATTCAACAGAGTCACTAACGAAGCGAATCTCGCAGTTATCCGGCTGCAGAACTCGCATCTGTGCGACTTCGTTCAAGTGTTTTCGTACGTCCTCAGGGACGCGCTGCAGGCGCGCGCCACCATTGACTGGTTGGGTCTCGGCCACGTTATGCAATTCAACATTCCCGTAGATCATGTACTCCTCCTTACACGTTGCGGATCAGGCGCGCTGTCAAGCGTTGCCTGCATCCATTGGCTCGCCCCTTAATTCTCACTGAGTTACAGCATTCATGACGAACGGCCACATCAAGTCGCTGTAGAAGCGGTGTCCCCCGGGGCCCCACACGTGACTGAGGACTGAGCCCGCGTCTGCGGCGTCATATATGCGTTGCACACCGGATACGGAACGTTCGATCTCCCCGGACGGGAACAAGGGATCGGTACGGCCATGGACGATCAACAAGTGCCGCGGGGCGATCAGCCCTGCGACATCGTGGAACTCGCCGAATCTCAGTATTCCGGGAACTGCGTTGCAGTCACAGTGATGGATAGCCCCGTTCTCACCGACGAAAGTGCAGAAGGAGCAGCTTGCGACGGCAACGGTAACCCTCCGATCGCATGCGGCGGTATAGAGCGTGGCTACTCCGCCGCCTGAATTTCCCATCATGAGGATCGTAGATCCATCGATATCGGGTTGATCAGTTGCCCAGTCGATCAGACACTGCAGATCCCACACCCGCTCACCGATGACCGTCCTGCCGGCAAGCAGAGAGTGAAGGAGTTGGCTGCGGCAGTCACGCCCGTTGTGCCGCTCGTTGATGTCCGGAATGCAGGTCGGCGGGAACCCCCGGGTGGAAGGAGCGATCGCGGCAAATCCGTGTCTCATCGCCTGGATCGCCACATCCCGGTCATCTTCCTCTATTTTTCTCTGCATCTCCGGTGAAGCAGCCACTCCGGCCGCATAGTCAAGTCCGTGGCCTGCGTAGTGACCATGGGGAAACAGCCCGACGGGATGAGGTCCGGCCCCCTTGGGTTTGAGGTACCAGAACGGTACTTCAAATCCCGGCTCTGCGAGCAATACACCTCTCTGCCTGGTGTACCCACCGAGATCTTCCAAATCCTCTATTGAAACCGAAGTCTCGAATCCCGCCAACTCGTCGCATATGCGGTTCAGGCCGATCAACTCTCGGAGGGCGGCGCGGGTCGGCGCAGACCAAGATACGACATCAGCCGGGGAACTGCCGCGGAACGCAAACTGCCGGAGGTCCTCTCCGTAGAGGCGGTGCAGGTAGGACAGCGTCTGCTTGTCGTGTTTCTTCGTACTCTTGCGGGCCAAAGTCACCTCCAGTCCACTTGTTGGGAGCTCTTCCTCTACAGTTTCAAACAGGCTTCGACGGACAACCAGAACAGCTTCTCAGGGAATGACTTGTGTTCGTCACTGCGCCGGGGATCCCACTCGCTCCCGCTGACATCGTCACCGGCAGCCAAGAGCTGGCCGAACTTCACACCTCGGAACTTGGCCACTGCCAGAAACGCGGAGCATTCCATCTCCACTGTGAGACAACCCTCGGCCTTGCGTCTCGCGATCCGACTCCTGGTCTCCCTGTATATCGCATCCGTGGTCCATGTCTTGCCGACACGATATGGAATGCCGTGAGACTGTAGGACAGATTCAGCGATATTCACGAAAGTGGGATCCACCTCAATCTCTCGTCCGGGTAAGATGTAATGATACGACGCTCCTTCATCTCGGACAGCAGCGTTCGGCACCACAACCGTTCCCTTTGCGAGGGTATTGTCAAGAACCCCTGCCGCTCCACACGCAACGAACTTCCTGCATCCAAATGCGATCAATTCTTCAAGAAACGCTGCTACAAAAGGTGCACACATTCCCGGATGCGCCACTGCCACATCCCGTCCTTCGTGCTCGATCCGGAATACTGGTAGTGGTCCCATTGATGACCCAAGATCTGTCACATGAGAAAGCTTAGATTGTGCATGAAGGCTTTCGATCACCTGGTGATAGATGGGGAGAACACAATGTTCCGGCATGCCCTCAACGGGCCGCAACACCCTTGACGGCTCGATTAACGAGTCCTCATTGCCATCGTGCTCAAGTATAGGATAATCCGATTTCATTCTCTCGCTTCCAATCGAATAGTAGGCCCTCGCTGGCTCCGTGTCATGCCCGGCACACATGTCGCGGATCAGGCGCGGCTATATGCCGTCGCCCGCATCTGCCTGGCTTGGCATGTTCGAATCAAGAAAGAGGCCTATCTCGGCAAGGGCCGGACACACGGGGCTTTCCACGATTCTGAAGCGCACCTTTCTCGCAGTGCATTTCCGACCCCGAACCAGACGGCGGTTCCCGATGGCGGTCCCGCGACAGTACTCTTGCCAAACTCCGTCTCTGTCGATGTCGAGTGCGAAGTGGTCCACTCGTTGACCGAGGGGGAGGAACTCCCTGAGACTCACGATATTGAATGTGACAGCCTCTGGAAATTCCAGGACGACCTCTGCCATGGGCTCATGGTCATCGGTTGACCAATACGTATCGGGGTTGTTGTCGATAAGGTTCTCGGGGGCAAATCGACGGCACTCGCCGCGAGTGTTGCTGGCGGTAATGCGTGCCCCCTGTGCCAGGTTCCGCCCGAAGGTTTCATCGAGACGCTCGCGAAAACCTTTCAGGCTCTTTACATCGTTTTCGTGAAGCTGTCCTCGCCGGTCGGGCGGTACGTTCAGCAGCAGAGACGCGCCCCGGCCTACGGATTTGAAATAGAGGTCGAACAGGTTTTCCGGGTCGCGCACCTGGTCGTCTTGTGATGAATGATAAAACCAGCCGGGGCGGATGGAAACATCACATTCCGCCGGCAACCAGGTGTCTCCTTTTCGGTCTCCCCGGTTCAGCATGTCCTGTTGGTGAGCCGCCCATGCCTTGACCATATCTGCTTCGGCTTCCGTGGCCCAGGCATCTCCACCGAACCCCGGGTAAAGGGAGGCGGCCGACAGCGTCGACCAGCACGGATCGCCGGCAAGGCCGCTCTCGTTGCCAACCCAGCGCACATCGGGACCAGCATCGCTGAACAGGGCGGCGGTCGGTTGGTTGCGACGCACGATCTGCCAGGTGTTCTGCCAGTCGTAATATGTGCGACGATCAATCTGCCGGAGTTCACGAGCGCCGCCATAGTATCCGTCCCCGCCGTTTGCGCCATCGAACCAGACCTCGAAGAGTTCACCGTACTCGGTGGTCAACTCATGCAACTGATTCCGAAAGTACTCCACGTAGCCCGAGCGACCATAATCCGCATGGTTACGGTCCCATGGTGAAAGATAAATGCCGAACCGGATTCGGTGCCGCCGGCAGGCGTCGGATATCTCGCGCACGACATCGCCTTTCCCGTTCCGCCACGGGCTATGCTTCACCGAGTGCTCGGTGTATCGCGACGGCCAGAGACAGAAGCCGTCGTGATGCTTGCAGGTCAGGATCAACCCGGCCATTCCCGCGTCGGCTGCCACAGTCACGATCTGCTCCGCGTCGAAAGCGGTAGGGGCGAAGATCTCAGGACGCTCATCTCCGTAGCCCCACTCCTTGTCCGTGAACGTATTCACCGTGAAGTGCAGGAAGCCGTAGAATTCGTGCCGGTGCCAGCACAGTTGACGCTGAGACGGCACGGGGCCAAAGGGATCTGGTGCCCGAACTTCAGATTGTATCAATGCTCTGCTCCTCTTCATGGTCATCCTTTGGTTGCCGAAAAGCCAGGCCCACCTGCCGCGCCCAAAAAATGCCGATCAAGCCGCGACGTTTCTCGCGGTCAGGTGGAGTAGCATCGTTGTGCAGGGAGTATTCCTTCAATCAACTGTCAATTACATCACTGGCGATAAGCGAAAGGAGCAGGCTTTCGATGCGTAGCTTTGTTTTCTTGGGCAGCCACCATCCAAAGCGAATGCTCCTGCTCTTTTCCTCGATAACTATATCTCCGGCAGAGCGAAAATGCATGGGGTCAGACTTGACTGAAATATTACATATTGAATGCAAGGGCACACTATCGGTTACCCATCCTTTTTGTTTGTTCCAATATCTATAATAGATGCTGTTCTTATCGAGAGCAAGTTGCTCCGGATGGGCAATGTGCTTACGCATGGACATAACTATGGCAAGCACACATACGGGAACAAACCAGAGGAAATACCTGAATAATTGCGGGTCAATAAGTCTGAAATAACGGGCACCCAGTAAAACAACTACCAGAACAATAATTCCTGCAATACTTTTCCATGCAGTCCACACCGGATAACAGGTGATAAGCCACAGATCATCATCGCGCGTGAGTTTGGCCATGAATCCCAATTCAGCTTCCAGAGGGTTAATGTTAATGACCTTCAGTTTTCCATCACGAATCCTGTTGATCAAAGGTTCTTCCAGGTCGCTGGCATCGGATGAACTCATCCCGCTTTCTGTCTTTTCCAGCACAGGCAATTGCAATAACTTGGCATATCGTTTCCATTTCTCAAGCCAATCAGCCGGTGGTACAAGCATGCCGCTTTCTGCTCTATACAACACAATCTCTTTCCCAGGATCGGCATGGATTAAACGAATAGAATATATCATACGACTCGAACGGCTTGGCGCATCACCATGACTCCCATGCCAATACTGGTGCTCTTTGAGCACACCTTGATAACTTGAGATTGCTTCCCGCCATTCACGATTTCCGCTGAGTCCACGACGTTTCCACAAGATGCTATCTCGATCGACAGTGGTTTCTTCATAATAGATATATTGGCTTATTCCATAGATTAGAATGAAAATCCCCGGGAGAGTGACTAATACCATCATCAAGAGTTCCGGAAGTAAGAGCTTTAGCTCCAATGCTTTGAATATATCATCGACAAAAAAAGAAACCCAGACGGAACCAATTAGCAGAGCAAGCGCTCCGGCTAAGCGGTTTCCCGAAATAGAATGTTTCATTGGGAAGCTACCTTCAGCAGGAACCCAGGATATTTTGTTTGAAGGGGAAACCTCTCTGCCAATTATTTTGGCCATTTTTGTGTCCATTTGTTAATGCATAACGATTGGCATCAGGCGCGGCTTTAAGAAGTCGCCTGCATGCTGTTGCTCTACACTCCTTAATGTTTGTATTCTCGGGACCACTCGACGTCGAATCCCGTACGGACAAAACTAATCCAGCGTTGACAGAACTCACCCGGCAGGCCAATTCTCCGGATGTCGACTACAACTCGCTCGATGTCATACGGGACGAAACGAAAGACAAGGGTCCCATCATTCTCGATAGCATAGCCGGCTCGGGTGTCGCCGTTTCGAGGTTGGCCAACCGGCGGAATGCAGATATACCGGCGTCCGTCCACGGTTCGGTCGATCTGCCGGTGGGAATGGCCACAAAAAACGACAGGTCGGGGAACGGCTTCGAGATAACTTGCCAGGACAGAATCAGGCATGGCCGGATGAAGATATGGAACCCCGAAAGGATGATGCATCGCCTTTGCGTGGACTCCGCGGAAGACGATTGCCAATTCACTTGGCAGGGTCGCCAGGTACGACAACTGCGACTCGTTGAGCTGGTTAAACGTCCATTCATCCCAGTCCACAGGATTGGAGCGTCGGGCGGCGCGTCCCCTGACTGCGAGAACCGAGGCATCATGATTGCCCAGAATGGCCTTCGCATCCAGTTGGATCAGTAGATCAATGCAGGCTGCGGGGTGAGGGCCATACCCGACAATATCGCCAAGAAAGATGACTTCATCTATCTCTCCAGCATCTCGAACCACCGCCTCGAACGCTGGCAGGTTCGCATGAACATCCGCAATCCAAAGGCGCCTCATCAGGTGATCACCTCCGAAAGTATTCTCTCAGATGCTCTGCGCTTCGCCGAATTCCTTCCGGGGAAACCCGGTCGGGATTGAATTCCAGGGTCATGTTACCATGGTATCCGATATCTATCAGCGCAGAAACAATCTCATCGAAATCCACTACCCCCGTACCTATTTCAATGTGATCCAGATTGCCGCCAGCATCGACATCGTGCATATGAAGATGGACGAGCGCGGGACCGAGATGCCGTATCAGGTTCCCTATTCCGTCGAAATGATCGAGAAAGTGCCTGTTGGCACATAAATACATGTGACCGACGTCCAGATTTATGCCCACATGTGACAGTTTCCAGCTCTTCACGGCATCAAAACCGTCAACCACTTCTAAGGCTACCGTGGTCTGCGCCCGAGCAGCTTTCCCATTGAGCTCTTGCATGGGAGCGAGCCATTGTATACTGTCCGGGCCTATATTCGAATGCGGCAGTTGGGCATGGACCGTGACCAGCCCAACGCTCAGGTCTTCAGCCAGTTTGAGCACAGGCATTAGCGCAGCTATGCCAGAAGACAGCGCCTCGGTTCTCAGTTCAATCGCAAAAGGGGCATGGACCTCCGAGAACGAGAACCGCCCTATCTCTTGCCGCAGGCGTGCCCGTTCCATTGCATCACAGACAGACGGCTCAATGCCGCACCACTCTCCGGGAACACCGGCACTGGCATGAAATCCGACGCCGTCGAACCCGGCATCTCGGGTCCACGCCAGTTGCTCATCGAAATCCAGCAACTCCCCAACCCGCCAGATCATGTTGCCTATCTTCCACATTCCGGGATGGCCTCTTTTCCTGCTGCAGAATGATCACCCTTAACGATACCGCTTGCCGGCCTCCGCTGCAGCGCCTTGTTCGCCTTCTTTCTTTGCTCCAGCTTGAACCGGCATTGATGAGCACACCAGTACCCGAGAGGCACTTCTCCAAGATCTTCCGAAAAATCTTTCGTCTTTGTCTGTATGTCAAGAAGACTGTCCATCGCTCTCTTTACTTTCTCATGCCGCTCATAGCCCAGGCGTATCAGAGCCCTGATCGCAAGTGCTGTCTGGATTATGGGAATTGAAACGAAACAGCTCGCGGCCAGTTTATGATGGGTAAGGATATGACCGGCGCTCTGGAACTCGGAAGAGCAATCCTGACACGTGAAGGTGTTTCCAATAACGATTCCCCATGAAACATTCGGTCGCTTCCGCTCGATGCTTTCCTGGAATTGGCTTAGAAGCCATTCCGCGCCCTTTGTCAAGCAGCTCTCACCGGGTGCAAGACCAAGTTCAAGCAGTTTCTCGATCCATAAAGCGGTCCCTGCCACAGTACCATCCCAGGCCCCGCTGGCATTCTGTTTGCTTTTGCATTCTGAAATCAGTCGGCTCTGAAGGGATTTGTCAGCGCCAAGAGCGACTCCCATGATATTCAGC
>CAZTBA010000065.1:0-18856 GCA_964611725.1 uncultured bacterium | reverse complement strand
TAGATACTCTGTCCGCCAAGCTCACTCTCGACGGCATGGATGTGACGGCTAACTGCCTTATTACTCCGAACCTTATAACTTATGTTCCATCAGATCCTCTGACTGCGGGAAGTCACAGGTTCAAATTTGAAATCTCTGACAGAGCCGGCAACACATCTCCCGTCCTTCAGGGAAGTTTCAGAGTTTCAGGCATCAGTCCCGCCAGACCTAAGGTCAGCTTTTCCGGAAGTATTGATATGGGATCGGAGATGGATGAGGTGTCCGGCGATAGCATTGCCGTGGCTTCCAGGAGTCAGGAGAAGTGGAGAAATACGGCGAGGCTCAAAACTAATATAGGATACGGCCAGGTGAAGTTCAGAGCCAACATCTTTCTTTCCTCAGATGAGAGGAAGACCAGACAGCCGAAGAGCAGGTTCCGGTTCGACCTTGTGGCACCTCATATAAGGCTGACCGCTGGGGATTCCTACCCGAGGTACTCCGAGCTTACCCTGATGGGACAGAGGGTCCGAGGTATCGATTCAAGCCTTCAACTTGGCTTCTTCGGGCTTAATATCACCTACGGTCAGCTCCTTAGGTCCGTAGAAGGAATAGCCAGGTCCGAACCTCTTGCATCGAAGCCCGACTCCTTAGTTACAAAGATAGATAAGTTTGGCACCTTCACCAGGAACCTATTTGGTATAAGACCGACCTTCGGCACAGGGAGGAGATTCAGGCTCGGGTTCACTTTCCTTAAGGTCAAGGACGATGTGGGATCGATAAAATATGGGCTTAAGCCGAAGGATAACGTAGTCCTGGGGACGGATCTGAGGTTGGCATTTGATAGACAGCGTGTAGTCCTTTCTGCCGAGGCCGCTGCCTCACTCTTAGCTGATGATATATATGACGGTGCCCTCAGCAAGAAGGAACTGAACGATGTTTTCGATTTCGATTTCCCGATAGATCCTGCAAGCTACGAAAGTATATTCATCATAAATACCAGCGTCATTCCTCTCGATCCCAGGGAACTGTCTATGCTTTCCTACAAGTTCAGTTTCAGGATGTTCAGATGGAACAATCTTTTCAGGGCAAGCTACGGGTCGGTTGGAAGCAGCTATAATTCGCTCGCAAGGACATCACTGGTGAAGGATAGAAAGACTTTGAAGTTTCAGGATAACCTCCAGCTCCTCAACGGAAAGCTTGTATTTTCGGGTGGATATGAGAGGTTCATGGATAATCTCTCAAAAGACAAAGATGCGACCGTAACATCTTCCTCAGTTAACGTAAATCTATCTTTTCTCCCCTTTGGGCTCCCAAGTCTCACCCTTGGCTATAGAGTCCATTCCCGCGGGAACGGGGTATCTGCTGATGATACAACTGAATCGTTCGTTGACGTCTATGGAGATACCCTTACCGTTTTCAAAATTCCTGTCGACGACAAGAACTCTTCGGTCATTCTGGGAAGCAATTATGCCTTCAACGCTCTCGACACAAAATCGAACTTTGGTTTCAGCTTCATGAGATACAACACCGAAAGTGAGTTCAATAAAACCGCCGAAAGCATGATGAACAATTATATGTTCAACCTTAATTCGCGTTTCCAGTTCCCGCTCACTCTGAACATCTCATTGGGCTTCGTCAGAGGTGATTTCCCGGGTATGAATTCGGACATAGGGTACGATCTGTACAGCGTACGGTTTGACTACGATTTGACGAGCAAAGTTGACACGTTCCTGAGCTGGAGTATGAATTCTGCCAGGAGGTCCGAGAGCTCATATACTACATCTTTCGGCGGAAACGGTGTCCTCCCAGAGCTGGATTCGAGGAAGTTGTTCTTCAATCTCGGCGTGAAATACAAACTATCCCAGGTTGATTACCTGTCCCTTAGAACCGGGATTGGGACTTTCAGGGATAAAGTTACTGAAAATGTCGATTATGATGAGAAGATGATAGGCCTCAGGTACGTCCAGAAATTCTGATAGTAAATTGCGTTGGAAAGGCAATATATACAGATTCATAGAGCAATGATCCTCGAGCAGGGGTGGAGCGGGCCCCACCCCTACGTCGATCAATAACGCCGTCATACGAGCTAAAGATGCCCTACTTTATGAAATGCAAATTTGTGTGGGACGTCTTAACTGGTGTCTTCAGATAGAGTGTATCCATTTCGTTATGTATTGGCCTATTAGGCCTGCTCTTCCTGTTATCCGATCTGTTTTATTGCAGCCTGATCTATTTGTGATTTTATCACTGTTGCATTGATATGCTCTGAAGTCATGGAGGAAAGTTCTATATGCGTTTTCCGGAATTTCTAAAAAGGCGCTCCGCTATAAGCGTAATTATAGGCTTGACCCTTTCCTTTGTGGTTTTCTTAGTGTATTATCTGCCGATCGTCAGACAGCTTGAGCTTATACTCTACGATGTCAAGTTCGAGCTCCGCCAGCGCTCGAAGATCGCCCCCGACCCCGAAGGCTGCTCGGACATGGTTATCGTCTCAATAGACGATCAAGAATCTCTGAATACCCTTGGAAAGCCACCCCCTCTCCCCAGAAGCTATATGGCCAAGCTTATCCGTAACCTGAATAATGCCGGGGCCAAACTCATAGTGTTTGACGTTCAGTTTACAGAACCGAGAGATCCTGAGGAGGATCTCGAGCTGGCGCAAGCTGTGAAGGAAGCCGGAAATGTTATATTGGCCGCAAAACTCAATAGACACAAGAAAGGCAATTCCGTAACCTTAAATCTCCTTCTACCTATACCGGAAATCCTGGAGGGAGCGGTTGGCTGGGGGCTTGTCAATATCAGTGAGGACCCCGACGGGTTTGTCCGGAGATATCCACTGTGGCTTGGAGGAAGGAAGAAGGGCGAAATCTTTAACAGCCTCGGTGTCGTGGCCGTGGGAAAGCTCAGGGAGATGGAAGGACTGAACACGGAAGTGGAGGATCTCGACAAGTATTTCCGGATCGGAGATATCATTATACCCAAGAGCAGATCGAACATGATGATGATAAACTATGTACCCCCGGGATGTACCTTTGGAACCTTTCCCGTATATATTGTCCTGGATGATAGCACCTTCAACGTACCTGATATTGACCTGGATACTTACTATGATTTCTTGGAGGGGGGAATTTACGAGGGGACTTTCAAGGACAAGATCGTCCTCCTCGGCTCGACACTTGAGGAGCGGCAAGACATCTTCTTCACCCCTTTCTACAGAACAACGGCGGTACCCACGCCAGGTGTGGAGGTACATGCCAATGCTATGAGGACAATACTTCAGGAGGATTTCATACGCTACGTCGGTTATCCTTACAATTTCCTCATGGTCATAGCCTTTGGGATCATAACGAGCCTCCTGACGTTCCGGGTGAAACCCCTCTTTGGGCTTATCCCAACTATTATCCTTGTATTGGTGACCACTCTGATATCTTTCATGGGATTTTTCAGATACAACTTATGGATTGATCAGATCAGACCGTCGATAGCCATAATCTTTTGCTACATCGGAAGCGTCGTGCAGCAGTATGTAGAGGAGAAAAGAAGGAAGCAGATGATAAGGGGGGTTTTCTCCCATTATGTCCCGGAATCCGTAGTCAACGTGCTTCTGGGCAATCCTGAGCTTATGAAGCTCGGAGGAGAGGAGAGAGAGCTTTCGGTCCTCTTCTCCGATGTGGAGGGGTTTACGACCATATCCGAGGGGCTCCTGCCTCTGGAGCTCGCCCACTTGTTGACCGAATATCTGACCCCGATGACCGACATAATATTCAAACATAATGGCATAATCGACAAATATGAAGGTGACGCCATAATGGCAGAGTTCGGGGCTCCAGTGGATTTGCCCGACCATGCCAGATGCGCCTGCCTGAGCGCCATCGAGATGCAGGAGAGGCTTGTGGAGCTCGGGGAAAAGTGGCGGACGGAGGGAAAACCTGAGCTCAAGGCAAGGATCGGCATAAGCACAGGGCGTATGACTGTGGGAAACATGGGTTCGGACACTATCTTTGACTATACCGTTATAGGTGATAGCGTCAACCTCGCATCGAGGCTCGAAGGTGCAAACAAAATGTATGGAACCAAGATAATGATAAGTGAGTTTACATATGAGCGGACGAAAGATCATATATTGACAAGGGAACTTGACTGGATAAGGGTGAAGGGGAAACTTAAACCTGTCAGGGTCTATGAGGTTCTCGGAGGCAATGGGCATAGTAATATCCCGGAGCAGAAGCTCGAAGCTGTGGAGTACTATCTCCAAGGTTTGAAGTTTTACAGGAGCCAGGAGTGGGATGCTGCCCTGGAGCTTTTCAAGAAAGCGCTTTCGGTTTGCCCCGATGATTCCCCATCGAGGGCTTTCGCCGAGCGTTGTCAGCAATATAAGCTTAACCCGCCCAGCGGGGAGTGGGACGGAGTATACGTTATGCTTACCAAGGAATAGAAGCTTGGGTGCGGGAATGATCGAAAGAGGAACAGTTTTACGGAGGATTTCATTAGCTTTAGCATTCATCGCAGCTTTTGTCATAATCTTCTGCCGGTGTGGCTTTGCTCAATTCGGCCCTATCCTCGGCAAGCTGAGATGGGAGAACTACAGTGACCTGGAAAGGATATCAGAATATCAGCTTGACATAAGGTATGCTGCCAGGGGGGATTTGCTGCTTTCACTGTCACGGTCCGAGTTTGAGCTCCTCAGGGATGATGGCTGGGATGTCTCATCCATTGACGTCGGGGAAGCTCGCTACTATGCTGTTCAAGTCGTTGATAAGATGGGGCTTGAAAGTTTACCCCATACTTTAAGGCCCGTCTTCTGGGACGGAGGCCCTGTCGCCATAGTTGCCGTGCCCTACGGTGCGGAACGGCTCGCGCTCGGTTTTGCGGATGTTGCGGTTGAGCTACCCCATGGGATTGACCTTTCCGGCCTCATCCCACAGCCGACTCCGAGGTGGAAAGCACTTCCCAAATCGGATTTCATAGCATCCCTCCTCGATGAGGTCGATTTGGATAGGATGGAGCGTGATCTCGCAAGGTTAGTCTATTTAGACACCTCCAGGCCCTATGATAACTCCAGAGCCAATCTAAGAACCCGTTATTGTGAACATCCGGCGACCAGAGATTCGGCGGCAGCTTACATATATGGCCGTCTCGTTGAGGCGCTCGGCGGCGATAGCTCTGCCGTTGAATTAGTTCCCTTTAAGATGGAGGATGTCAAGAAATATATGAGATCCGACTCCTTCGTTTCTTTGAGTGATAGCATCCTATACAACATCGTGGCGACACTCAAGGGAAATTCTGAAGAAAGCGGTTACTATGTGATATGTGGTCACTATGACTCGATAGCCAAACACGATTCCGGCTGGGACTGGCGGGTTGATCCGGCCCCAGGGGCCGACGATAATGGTACAGGGACGGTCACGGTGCTCGAGGCCGCAAGGATACTTTCTGAACTCGATCTCCCATGGGACGTGAAGTTCATCGCCCTTTCAGGTGAGGAGCTCGGACTGTGGGGAAGCAGGTTCTATGTCCAGCAGGCTGTGGAAGGGGGAGATGAAATACTCGGGGTTATAAATATCGATATGATTGGCTACAATAAACGATATGATAAAATAGATATTGTAGGGAACCCCGCCTCCGAATGGATTGTTGACCTTATGGCGGAAACAAACGAAAAATACGGCATAGATCTAATGTTGAGAAAGATCATAGACGAGAGGGTTATAATTTCCGATCATTTTCCCTTCTGGATCGAGGGGATACCGGCAGTGCTCGGAGTCGAACACTTCAATCCTTTCCAGGACGATCCGGACGGGCTCTATGAGCAGAATCACTACATGCATTCGACAGGGGACATAGTCGATCATATAAACTTCGATCTCTTCCACAAAACCGTAAAGGTTGTTGTGGCCTCACTCGCACAGTTTGCGTTTCCGGACTCGCTGCCCGATCTCGTTGTCAGATCTGGTGACATAAATTTTCTGAAAGACCAGAGCCTGCTCGAATTCCGTATCAGAAATCTGAGAAATGCCCCTGTGGAAGGGGATTTTTCGGTCGGCATATACGAGATCGATCCCGATTCATCGGAAAGGCTGATAGCTGAGGAAAAAGTGACGGCTGGTATGACTCCGGGAGGGAGTCTTACCCTGGAATTCCCCCTCAGTTTCTACGGGGAGAAGTCCGTATTAGTAAGGACGGATGTAATGGATGAGGTTATTGAGGAAAACGAGGGAAACAATTTCGCATCTGTAATTCTGAAAAGCTCCTCGGAAGATCTCTGGATATCCGAGGCATTCGTATACCCCAATCCCGCGAGAAGCGGGGAGCTCAATTTTCACTATCAGCTTTCTAAGGGGGCTGTGGTGCAACTTGAGGTCTTTAGCCAGGCTGGCGAGAGGATATGGGAAATGTCCATACCATACGGAGACAATCTCGGCAGAAATGAGGTGGAGTGGAATCTAAAGAACATGCGGGGTAAGAGCTTGGAGAGCGGACTTTACATATACAAGATCTCAGCTTATGAAAGTGGAGGCTCGGCTCCATCCGATTTCACACTGGGCAAATTTGCGGTTATGAGGTAAAGATTTTAAGGCTAGAAAGGAAATCATGAAGGATCACAACATTTTGAAACTCCTCGTCGAAGAGGAACGGAAGCTGAACTATATAAAATCGATCGTTGATGAGGCATGCTTGAGGATTGTGGGAGGTAAACTCGATGCCGACGAGGCGCGCCGGCTCGCGGCTTCGGTCAGGGCAAGGATAGCTGAGATCATCCCGGATATGATGGACAGGTACGATATGATATATGGGAGCAGGTTCGAAAGACTTATCCAGCAGTTCATAGAGAGAAAGAAGAGATGGGACGGATATTGACCCTGGTGACCGACTTTGGGACGGATGATGGCTTCGTTGGTGCCATGAAAGGTGTCATACTCTCTGTAAACCCGGACATCCAGTTAGTTGATATAACCCACAGTATTGCCCCTCAGGATCTCGTGGGGGCCGCCTTCGCGCTGAACAACTCCTACCCGTTCTTCCCTGAAGGTACAGTCCATGTTGTGGTAGTCGATCCCGGAGTCGGTGGGCCGAGGAAGCCGATCGCCCTCGAGGGGGACGGGCACCTGTTCGTTGGACCGGACAACGGGGTCTTCTCCATCTTGAGGCTTGGTGAGAGGATCTCAAGGGTGGTGGAGATAAAAGACCGCCGGTTTATGCTTCCTGAAATAAGCTTCACCTTTCATGGGAGGGACATATTTGCCCCGGCCGCCGCACATCTCTCCAAGGGTATCGGCCTGGAACTTCTCGGGCCGGAAGTTGTGGAGATCTCAACTATTACGATTCCCGGACCTTCTCACGGTGAAGGTGTCCTCAAAGCTGAGATCATCCACATAGATCGTTTCGGAAATCTTGTGACAAATCTGACCCCTGATGATTTCGCGAAGTTTGTCGGGAGTGGGCGGTTTACCATAGAGACGGGAGATGTCCTGATGGGGGAAATATCCTCATCCTATGAGGGCACCCCCTGGGGCAAGCCTCTCGCAATATGGAATAGCTTTGGATTTCTCGAGATAGCGGTAAACCGCGGGAACGCTTCCGCAGAGCTTGGGCTCGGCAGAGGAGCGACTGTGAAGGTGAAATTATCCTGAAGTTACGCAAGTACAGCATACTAAATCATTTATGGCATATTGACTCTTAAGGTGAAGCGCAGTTTTCCATTCAGTCCTTTATATCAACTATCGTTACACCATCACTCCCCTCATTCCACGCACCCAGCCTCTGGGATTTGACACGGGGGTGCCCCTTCAGAAACTTTCCGACCTTCTCACGCAGGGCACCTGTGCCTTTACCGTGGATTATTGTGACCCTTTCAAGCCTGGCCAAATAGGCATCATCGAGGTACTTGTCGAGTATTGGCATCGCTTCATCGAAGGTCATTCCCCTTATTTCCAGCTCAGGTGATAACTTACTCGCTGAGGGTGTCCTTATCGATACTGTCGCCCTGTCCTCCGCCTTCTTGCTGGCGACTTTCCTCAATCCCTCGATCGGCATAGTTAACTTCGCTGAGCCGGCCTGAACCTGGACCTCCCCCTTCTCTCCGTCGATCTTGACCACCTTCCCATTGAGTCCTACATCCTCGAGCCAGACCGTGTCTCCCTGCTCAAGGTTATCGGGCTTCCGGTATGACACCTCTTCCATCGCTCGGATTTCTTCTTCGACTTTGCGTGAGGAATCGGCTATCGAGAGCCTTGCCTTCTTTATCGATTCTTTCTCTGCCTTTGACCTCCTCAGGTCGGTCACTGTCCTCTCTATCAAAGCGTTAGCCTCTGAGAGTATCTTCCTTGAAGCTTCAAGCGCCTCCTTTTTGAGCTTTCTCTCCTCCTTCCTGATGCTCCGGAGCTTCTCTTCGTATTCGGAGACGAGCCCTTCCAGCTTTGTCCTCGCTTCCTCGTGCCTTCTCATTTCCTCGCTGTATCTGATGTAGCTCTTGCTCAGATCGGCTATTAGATCCTCCAACTTCTTTGTCCCGGGTCCCGATCGCCTCTCGGCACGGAGGATGACCTCCTCAGGGATCCCGAGCTTGCGGGCTATCTCGAAGGTGTAGCTTGATCCCGGGAGCCCCGGCCTGAAGACAAAAGTCGGCTGCAGGGTTTCGGGTTCGATCTGCATGGAGCCATTTCTGATACGGTTATGGCTGTGGGCGAAGAGCTTCAGGGCACCGTGGTGGGTCGTTGCTATGGTCTTCACCCCACTTCCCGCTAAGAGCTCGAGCACTGATATGGCGAGGGCCGACCCGAGCTCCGGATCGGTGCCTGCGCCTATCTCGTCCAGTAGGGCGAGGGTGTCGCTGTCGGAGTGATGACACACCTTGACAAGCTGTCTGACATGTGATGAGAAGGTGCTGAGGTCGCTCTCTATCGACTGCTCGTCGCCAATATCGGCGAAAATCTTCCCAAAGATGGCGACCTCGGATTCGGGTCCCGCAGTTACGGGAATCCCCGATTGAGCCATCAGAGTTATCAGCCCGACCGTCTTCAGGGCGACTGTCTTGCCGCCTGCATTCGGACCTGTTATTACGAGGACATCGAAATCGGCTCCCAGCTCAATATCAAGTGGGACGATCCTGTAATCTTCGCCTCTATGCCGGTGAACAAGCAGGGGATGTCTCCCTTTCTTCAGGGATATATTCCCTTCAGTGTTCAAGATAGGAACGTTAGCTCCGAAATCGACCGCAAATGAAGCCTTCGAATATATATAATCGAACCTCTTCAAGGTTCCCAGGTTCCCCGTTATACCATCCCTCGCGGATTGGATGTCGGCAGTCAGGTCCCTCAGGATCCTTTCTATCTCCCTCCTCTCCGAGAGCTCCAGTTCCCTGATCCGGTTGTTGCGCTCCAGGGTCGATATAGGCTCGACGAAGACCGTGGCGCCGCTGTCGGATCGATCGTGTATCAGCCCTCCGACCCTGTTCTTCTGGCTATCGCGGACGGGTATGACGTAGCGGCCGTCCCTTATGGTTATGATCCTGTCGCTCAAAACTCCCTCGGGGAGGGAATCGAGCAGCTTGTTGAGCTTCTCCCTCAGCCTTTCCCTTGAGGATGTGAGCTCACTTCTTATCCTCCTCAGGAGGGGACTTGCGGAATCCCTTATCCTTCCGTTTTCGTCGACTATGGATGATATCTTCTGCTCAAGCTCCTTGTATGGTCTGATCTCTGATAGTTCCCTATTGAGGGAAGGATATTTCTCCGATCTTGAGGATATGTAGCCCTGAATAAGCCTTGAAGCGGTCAGGAAATCTTTTAGGGGAAACAGATCTTCGGAATCGAGCGTGGCTCCGACCTTGGCGATCTTCGCTAAAATAGGGCGGATGTCCCTGATCCCCTGCGTCGGCAAAGGATCGTCGAACCTAAGTATGTCTATGAGCTCTGAAGTGAGATCGAGTTCCCTTTCTATGTTTTCGGGCTGGTCAGACGGAACGGTTGCGAGGACTTCTTCTTTGCCAAGCTCTGAGGACGAGTAGGAGGATATTATCTCCAGCACCCTGTTGAACTCAAGGACATCCAGGGTGTGGCTGTCTATCATCTCATTTAGCCTCCTTTAACAGCTTTTCCAGCTCACGGTTCCTTTCTTCAAACTTCTTGGGAAGCTCATTGAGCGTCTTTTTCAGTGTCTCCAGTTTGACGGAATCCCCGGCTTCGAGATCCGGGGGCTCATCCTTCTTCCTCCGTTTCTGTGGGGCGAAGCCATCTTCGAGACCTTTCTCGAGTTCAGGATATATATCTCTGTGGCCCGTGACCAATGAAGTGAAGGTTTTCGAAACCCTGGGAAGCATCCCTTCCATGGTCCCGGCAAACCTTGAACCTTCGATCTGGCCCTTGAGATCCTTCGGGGTTTCGTGTGCCGCGACTATAGTTATTACAAGTCCTGCTAAGATGATCCCTCTGGCGAGCCCCAAGGCTGCCCCCAGGGCGGAGCCCAAGACCTTACCTCCTGGGAGGATGCTGAATATGCCATTTACTATTATACCGATCGATCGGAGGACCAAGATCACAACCACAAGTATAACCAGGAAGGAAATGAGAGAAACCCCTTTGGAGGACAGATCGGAGTACCTGAGTATAAGCGAGACCGGATACTTTGAGTATAAAGTCCCAATATATATGCCACCAGCTAATCCGGCGGTTTCGAAAAAGCTCAGGAAGAAACCCTGTCTCCATCCGAAAGCCACGGAAAGAGCCAGCAAGATAAGGAGGATGAAATCTAAAAGGTTCATAGGTTCGGCCCTAATGAGATAACCGCGCTGTCAAAGCGCGGTTATCCTCCTACCTTAACCTTAAGCATACCCGTTATCATGACCTCACTATTCCTTAAGCCTCTGCTGAACCATCCTGTTAACCGAGGACCCATCAGCTTTTCCCTTGACCAGGGGTATCACCTTCGACATCACTTTGCCCATATCTTTCATTCCCTGGGCTGAAACCTCTTTTATGGTCTCATCGATAATTTTTCCAAGCTCTTCCTCGGTCAGCGGAGGTGGCAGGTAACTTCGGATGATTTCAAGCTCAGCTTCTTCTTTCTCCACCAGATCATTCCTCTCAGCCTTCCTATAATACTCAAGGGATTCCTCGTGGGATCTGATGGCCGTGGACAAAACACCGTAGATGTCGTCGTCGGAAAACTCCTTCCGCTTGTCTATCTCAGCATTCCTTATGTGAGATCTGATCATCCTTATAGTACTCAGTCTGATCCTATCTCCTCCGCGGAGGGCTTCCTTCATATCCCTTTCCAACTGAGCTTTCAATGGCATCTCAGTATCTACCCTGCTGAGGATTTGTTCCTCTTACGCTTTGCGGCGTTCAGCTTCCTCTTACGCCTCTCACTAGGCTTCTCGAAATGTTGGTGCTTTTTGAGGTCAGATAAGACCCCTTCCCTCTCGCAGATCTTTTTGAACCTCCTGAGAGCTTTTTCGAAGGGCTCTCTATCACCTATAGTAACACCAAGCATGCAGAATATAACCCCCTTTCATCATTCTAAAATTAAGTCGAAAATTTCGGGTAATATAATAGATGAAGATAAATTTTGCAAACAATTTCGGGAAAAAGTTTCCCGGAAATCAGATAATTGCCTATGTTATGATATTCAATATACTGAGAACGTACAAAAAACGGATAATTTCTACAGCAAGGCTATGAGCTCTGCTGTCTCTTAAGGAATTCTTCGAACTTTATCCAGAAGGGATCAACCTTGGGATGCTCCAGATCCCTTTCCCCCTGATCGTCGACCACCTTTATGCCTTCATCGGGTGGTACGACCTCCCCGACTATGCTCGCAGGGATCTCCTCTTCCGCGAGCGCTGCGACTACCCTATCTGCTCCTTCGGCAGTTGCCACAGCTATGAGGGTTCCTTCGCTTATAGCCTTGTAAGGATCGATGTCGAAGCGTTCACAGGTCTTCCTGACCACCTCCTGGATCAGTATGTCACCCTTCTTGACCCTTATACCGAACCTCCCAGCCCTGGCCATCTCGAAAAGTCCGCCCCATATCCCACATTCGGTAGCATCGTGCATCGCCCTGACGCACTTGGTCTTGGCAGCCACGAGCGCATCCTTGACGGTTGACATCTGATAGAAAGTGTCCTGTGCTTCCTTTACGAACTCCGGTCCGTAGCTCTCTTCGAGGAATTCCGGAAACTGCACTGACATGAGCCCTGTGGTCTCGATTGCGGGACCCTTCGAGATGACTATCTTGTCCCCCACGCGCACGCTTCTGGGGTCCACCAGTTCCTCTTTCCTCCCCATCCCGAACACCACGGCACCTCCGACCATCGGATAGTTGCACCCGGCGTACCTCGCAGTGTGGCCACTTACTATAGACATGCCGAGCTTTTCAGCTTCCCTATGGATCGTGATCCATATAGTTTCGAGGGTGCTCTCCTCCATCTCCGGGGGGAGGTTAAGATCTATTGCGAGGTACTTCGGAGGTATCCCGCTCACGGCCACATCGCTGGCGAGGATATGTAACGCAAACCACGCGGCCCTCTCCCATCCGAGGGCGGGCGCTATGAATACCGGATCTGAGGACATGACGATGACGCTATCGCCCAACTCTATCGCCCCAAAGTCAACCCCGTGCTGCGGTCCGATTATGACCACCCCGTCTTTCGCCCCAAGATGGGGGAATATAATCTCGTCGAAAAAGTTCGGATCAACCTTCCCAAGCTCAGGTAACTTGCCGGGAGACATCCCTACCCCTCCTTATAGAGTTCTTCCCTCATAGCGCAGAACTCGCCGCACATAGTACATTTGTGGTTCTCCGCCTGGGTCCCATACCTTTCCCTTATCCTTCTGGCCTTGTTCGGATCTATGCTCAAATCTACAATCGATTCCCAATCGAAAGATTTCCTGGCCTTGGAGATCATATCGTCGATCTTCCTTGCCCCTTTTATCCCCTTGGCAATATCCCCCGCATGGGCTGCGATCCTTGTAGCTATGACGCCCTCGAAGACATCCTCGGGGTTGGGGAGGCTAAGGTGTTCTGATGGTGTAACATAGCAGAGGAAATCCGCGCCTGCCCATGCCGCCACAGCGCCTCCTATCGCCGCAGTTATGTGGTCATAACCGGAGGCGAAATCAGCCACTATCGGACCGAGGACGTAGAAGGGCGCCCCGTTGCAGAGCTTCTTCTCGAGGAGCACATTGGCCTGTACTTCTTCCAAAGGGATGTGCCCCGGACCTTCAACCATCGCCTGAACTCCGAAATCCCTCGCCCTCTCGACAAGCTCCCCCAAGACTGCGAGTTCATGGAGCTGAAGGCGATCGGTCGCATCAGCAAGCGAACCGGGTCTGAGCCCATCCCCGAGGCTCAGGACGGCATCGTATTCCCTGGCCAGTTCAAGGAGCCTGTCGTATTGCTCGTAAAGCGGGTTCTCCTCCCCGCTATGAGACATCCACCTCACCAGGAAGGAACCGCCGCGGCTGACAACCCCTGTGACCCTTTTGCTCTCAGCCAGATATCCCAAAGCCGCCCGGGTAACGCCACAGTGGACCGTTATGAAGTCTATGCCGTCCTCAAGGTGGTGCTCTACCGCCCTGAAGATATCGTCAGGGGCCATATCGGTTACGTTTTTTCTGGAACGTGACATCCTTACGGCCGCGTCATATATCGGGACCGACCCGACGGGGACTGTCGAAAGCTCTATCACCATCTTCCTGATCTCGGAGAGCTCACCACCCGTCGAGAGGTCCATAATCGCATCGGTGCCGGCCCCGAGGGCGACCTTGAGTTTCTCCTTTTCGCTCTCTATGTCAATACAATCGGGCGAAGTGCCTATGTTGGCGTTTACCTTGGTTCTCAAACCCTTTCCCACTCCAACGGGGTTGTTGTGTCCCCGCTTCCGGCTGGCCAGGATAATTATCTCGCCACGGGCCACCCCTTGCCTTATAAACTCGGGATCGAGCCCCTCCTTACCGGCTACATACAGCACTTCGTCGCTTATGATACCCTTCCGAGCGAAATCAATCTGGGTTTCCATAATGTATCACCTCTTTTTGGAAAGAATTATAAGAGCAATAATATAAAGAATTGGGTTACAAAAAGCAATGTAAATAAGCTTCTTCCTGAGGGCGAGAAATGGCCGAAATAGGTTTTCGTCAGACCTGTTCCCAATTCCCTTGCTTTTTGGCAATCGGCTTGTTAATTTTGGGCAGCTTTTCCTGAACCTGACGACAGGAGGTGTATTATCGGGACTGTGCGAAGGCTGTGGAAATACCTCATGGAACACCGGAGGTTCGTCCTCTGGGGTTTCATATTCACAGTTATTTCCCAAGTTTTCGGGATAGCCTCACCGCGGATAATCAGGTTGGTCATAAATGGGCTGAGGGAAGGGATCGAGAAATCCGAGCTTCTGCTTTACTCCGGCCTCGTAATAGGTATTGCCCTCGCCAGCGGCGTCTTCAAAATACTATCCCGAAGGATGATGTCTGATGTGGCACGCAAGGTTGAATGCGAGCTGAGGCGGGATCTCTTCTCCAACCTCCAGATCCTTTCACCTTCGTTCTATACAAGATATCGCACAGGCGACCTTATGGCGAGGGCGACTAACGACTTAGAAGCAGTAAGGATGCTTTTGGGCCCTGGCATCATTAACCTTTCGGGACTACTGCTTTTCATGTTTGCCTTTTCGCTGATGCTTTCCATAAACGTGTGGCTCACTCTCCTGACACTCGTCCCGCTTCCGGCAATAGTCTTCATGGTTAACCGTCTCGCATCGAAGGTCCATAGACTGTTCAGGAATGTGCAAGAAGGGTTTTCATCGATCACCTCCAAGGTTCAGGAGAACATATCCGGGATCAGGGTTGTAAAGATCTATGCCCAGGAGGAGAACGAAACAGATGACTTCCGCCGTCTAAATTCCGATTACCTCGAAAAGAACAGGCGTCTCATAAAGACGAGGAGCTTCTTCTTCCCACTGATAATGCTCTTCGGCGGAGTGAGCATGGTGATTATACTCTGGATCGGTGGCCTCGAAGTTATCTCCGGAAGGATGAACCTCGGCCAATTTGTGGAATTCACCATGTATCTCAGCATGCTTATGTGGCCTATGGGGGCACTCGGTTGGGTCATAGACCTCTTTCAGAGGGGGAGGGCATCGGCCAGCAGGATCTTTGAGATAATAGATGCCAAGCCCGATATAACCGAGGGAGTTCCTCTCATGAAACCATCCCGCCTCTTCGGGGAAATCGAGTTCAAGGATGTAAGCCTCTCATACGGAGGTTCGGTTGAAGCTGCGCTCAAGGATATAGATTTGACGATAAAAAGCGGCACAACTGTCGGAATTGTGGGCCCCGTTGGATCAGGCAAGAGTACGCTTGTAAGGCTCATCCCGAGGCTTATGGATCCGGATGAAGGGGAAGTGCTTATAGACGGGATTCCGGTCAGGAAGCTCCCGCTCAGCTTCCTGAGGTCCAGCGTGGGGTACGTCTCCCAGGACACGTTCCTTTTCTCTGAACCTATATGGGAAAACATAGCCTACGGCGCCGGGGATGCTTCGATTGAAAAGGTTCGGAAGTACGCGGATATGGCGTGCGTCGGGGATGAAATTACGGCTTTCCCGGAAGGGTATAATACCATCCCCGGTGAGAGGGGGGTGACCCTTTCGGGAGGGCAGAAGCAGAGGATAGCGATAGCCCGTGCGCTGATCTTGGATCCGTCTGTCCTTATCCTTGACGATGCCTTCTCAAGTGTGGACGTCTACGCTGAAAGGGAGATCCTGTCCGAGATAATGGAGTTTGTGAAAGGCCGAACTCTCATAATCGTCTCCCACAGGATCTCCACGGTTATGAATGCGGATTTAATAGTTACGGTGGATGGCGGCAGGATATTCGAGAGGGGAACTCACAGCGAGCTTATCTCCAAAGATGGCATATACTCCAGGCTCTACCGCAGACAGCTCATAGCGGAGGAGCTTGGAGAGATATGAAATTCCCGATCTTTGGGAGGGGAACTTGGACCACATATACCATGAAGAGGAAATAGTCGAGGGTTCATACGACAAGGGGCTTACAAGGCGGCTTCTGGGGTACCTGAAACCTTATAAAATAGCAGTTGCTCTGGCCTTAATCCTTCAGGTATCGACTGCCTTCCTTGACCAGTTTATCCCGATTCTTACAAAGTGGGCGATAGATGATTTCATAGTGAGCGGGGATAAGAAGGGCCTTAACCTGGTAGTGGCCATTTTCGTAGCGGTGATGGGGGCTCTCTTCTGGGTGTACTATCTCCAGAGCTATATAACCCGGATCACCGGACAGAAGGTGATGCGCGATATGAGGGACCAGATATTTTCCCACCTCCAGAAGCTTCCACTCTCCTTTTTCGATAGAAACCCGATAGGCAGGCTTGTCACCAGGGCCACAAATGACGTTCAGTCGCTCGAGGAGATCTTCACATCCGGGGTGGTGTCCGCCATTAGCGACATTTTGAATATAGTGGCCGTTACGGTTTTCATGTTTGTCCTCGACTGGCGGCTTGCACTGATATCGCTCTCACTCCTGCCTGCCCTGCTATGGACGGCCTTCTTTTTCCAGAAAAAGATCAGGAAAGTCTACAGGATCGTAAGGGCAAAGGTTGCAAAGCTTAATTCCTTCCTCGAGGAGAACATAGTTGGGATGGAGATCGTCCAGATCTTTAACAGGGCTGACAGGAACTTCCTCAAATTTCAGGAGGTGAACGGGGAGTACCTCGAATCGAGGCTGAAAGCGATACTATATTACTCCCTCTTTACACCGGCAATGGAGTTCATAGGTTCGGTCGCTGTCGCGCTTGTCATATGGTACGGTGGTGGGGAGAGGCTCGATGGAAAGATAACCATAGGAGTGCTTGTGGCTTTCCTGCAATATGTCCAGCGCTTCTTCTGGCCCGTGAGGAGCCTGAGCGAGAAATATAACATGCTCCAATCCGCCATGGCATCCTCAGAAAGGATATTTGAGCTTCTGGATACTGAGCCCGAGGACAGGGACGATAGGCCATCGGGGGTGATTCCGTCACTCAAGGACGGGATCCAGTTTGACGATGTCTGGTTCGCATATAACGGCGATGACTATGTGCTCAAAGGAGTTTCGTTGAGGGTGGAGAAGGGCGAGCGTGTGGCTATAGTCGGTGCAACGGGCTCCGGGAAGACCACGATAATAAGCCTCCTCTGCAGGTTCTACGATACACAAAAGGGAAGGATAACGATAGGTGGAGTTGATATAAGGGATACTAACAGGCTTGAGTTGAGAAGGCACATCGGCGTTGTCCAGCAGGATGTCTTTCTCTTTTCGGGGGATATAGAGAGAAACATAAGCCTTGGGAACCCGGGGGTGATGCCGGAGACTGTGAGGAACGTTTCCAGCTATGTCAACGCGCATACCTTTATTGAGAAGCTCCCGGATGGCTATGCCTCCGAAGTGAAGGAAAGGGGTGCAACCTTCTCCACCGGGCAGAGGCAACTCCTCTCGTTCGCCAGGGCGCTGGCGTTCGATCCGGAGATACTGGTGTTGGACGAGGCCACCTCCTCCGTCGATGCGGAGACCGAAGCCCTGATCCAGGACGGGATCGACAAGCTTATGAGGGGAAGGACCTCCATAGTTATAGCCCACAGGCTTTCCACCATAAGGAGGTCGGACAGGATAATTGTCCTCCACAAGGGCGAGGTGAGGGAGGTTGGAACACACAGGGAGCTTCTCGAAAAGAAAGGGATCTACTATAGGCTTTACCAGCTCCAATATAAGGATCAGGAAGGGGCGGAAAGCCAGAAGTAGAAAGTGCAAAGTGTTTCAGGAATTGATATTTTGAGTTACTGGATTTTAGTTGTAGGGGCGACCGGCTGGTCGCCCCTACTTTCGACTCGGCCCTCTATATTAACTCATAAGAGAGCCCTATTGTAAGTGCCTGCTTCCACTGTGCGCGGGGGTTTATGTCGCTGTCATAGAGTATATCCACCCTGAAAGTTACATTAATGTATTTTGCGATCCTGGCCTTTATGTTATTCTCCCATTTAGCGTCCAATTGATCTATGTTTTCGAAAGCTGAGAACAGCTTCAGCTTGGAGCTGTAGGACATATCCTTTCCGAAGGTTATGTTCATATCTGTCACTGATTCAAGACCTGGCTGTATCTTTTTCTTTTCGATCTTCGGTGTCTTCGGATCGTCGGTCCATATACGAGCATACTTGTTTGCCAGGTCCTCACGTATCGACACGCCCAGGCGCATCTTGATGAAGTCCTGCGGTCTGAACGGCCTGTAACCTATTCCGGCGCTCTGCGATAGATGCAAAGGATCCGCAAAATCACTTTTGGGTTTTACCCTTTCATCTCCCTTGTATTCAAAGCCCTTAGAGAATTGCGTTTCCAATGTCATTGCAATGTAGGGATTCACATAGATGCCGACTTTGTAAACATATGTGCTGTTGAACTCCACCTTATCTTCCGAATTTCTCGCTTCCTTACCTCCCTGTTTGGTCTGGCCGTAGGCGAATTTAAGCTTGTTCTCAAGCTCGTGTTTACTCTTCAGGTAGTTCAAAGAGTTATCGAGTGTTAAAACCCACACCAGGGAGTTCTCTCCCCCTGCCACCCAGTTGTCATAAGAGATCTGGGCCGCTGTGAGCCCCACGGTAGCCTTCGGCTTCCAGTATTTCGGCTTCTGTTCGGCATATGTAGTCTGCACTGAGATTGCTATGGTTAATAATAGCGCGATGAAAAGTCTTTCCCTCATTCCTCTTTCCCTCCCCTTTTTAAAAACGGATTTTGATGGTTTTTCCTTTGGCCCAATATACATGGTTTTGTTCTTTGTCCCGGACATTTAGCTATTAACCATTGGTGCTAGTTGACAAGTAGCCAGAGGTTCGCCTATGTTGTTG
>CAZTBA010000064.1:0-18908 GCA_964611725.1 uncultured bacterium | reverse complement strand
CCGATACCCCTCCCACACCCGTGCCTATGCGTGTGGAAATCCGGCCGGTGATGTTACCGTCCGGGGGACGGCGGCCAAAGTCGGAAACGCGTTCCGACTCACCGAACTCGTCGCTGAACGCTGTGACGCTGTATTCATAGGTGCAGCCCGGCTGCGCTTCGTAGTCGTTGAAGGACTGTGTATTGGCCGCTAACTCTTCAATGAGCTTGCCGTCACGGTAAACCCGGTACCCGTCTTCGATGGTGGAGCAATCCTTCCACTTGATCTGGATGCGGTCGTTGAACCTGCCATCCGAGGCGGCGACCACACCAGGTCTTGCGACCAGTATTTCGAACACATATGCCGAGCCGGAATTGGTGCCCTTGTCGTCATCCTGCGGAGCCCCGACGATGGCGAAGTCGTCGCTGAATGCCACCGAAAGGCCGAATTCGTCACCTGAGGTGCCATCGCTGGCGGTGAGCTTGGCCTGTTGACTCCATCCGGTGCCGCTGCGCATAAAGATATAAGCCGAGCCGGCACCTCGATGCGGAGCCCCAACCACGGCCACATCCCCGCTCATGGCCACTGACCAGCCGAATTCATCACCTGAGGCACCGTCGCTGGCGGTGAGCTTGGCCTGCTGGCTCCAATGGGTGCCACTGCGCGTATAGATGTAGGCTGCACCGGAATTGGTACCTTTGTCATCGCTGCCCATAGCCCCGACAATGATATAGTCCCCACTGATCGCTACCGAGGAGCCGAAGGCATGACGCCAGTCGCCAGTAAGCCTCTGCTGCTTGCTCCAGTTTGCACCGCTACGTATGTAGATATCGGCAGCGCCATCACACCCGACAACGGCATAGTCTCCGCTGATCGCCACCGAACTGCCATAGTAAGCAGGAGGAGGTAGAAACATGGCCTGCTGGGTCCACCCGGTGCCGCTGCGCTTGAAGATATAGGCCGCACCTTCATCATTGCCGCGATATGGAGCCCCAACAACGGCATAGTCTCCGCTGATCGCTACCGACCAGCCGAAGCCATCAGAGTGGAGGCGGTCAGTGGCCGGAAGCTTGACGGGGTTGCTCCATCCGGTGCTGCTACGTGTGAAGATATAAGCTTCATCATGGAGTTCGCCGACAATGGCATGTTCTCCATCGATCGCCACCGAGTAGCCGAACTCAACCGCGCTAGTCCCGCTGGTGAGCGCGTCCCGCTTGCTCCAACGCGTCCCCTCGCGCTTGAAGACATATGCTGTCCCCTTTTCATGATATGGAGCCCCGACGATGATATATTCTCCGCTGATCGCTACCGAGTAGCCGAGCCTGTCATTGTATGCGCCATCGCTGGCGGTGAGTTTGTCGATCTCGGTGAGGTCGCCTATACCGGGCAAAGATGGGGATGGGGACTGAAACGTAGGAATGATCCCTCTGTCATACACCTGCTTCGATTCGGCGGCGCCGTTGAATGACTGCACACGGTACTCGTACTCGACACCCGGCACAGCCAGCGTGTCGGTGTAAGAGGTTGTACCCGCGGCGGTGGTATCCATCAGTACCCCGTCCCGGTAGATGACATATCCCTGCTCGATCCCGGAGGCGTCAATCCACGCGAGCACCACTTTGTCCTGGTAGGTATCCGACGCGTTGAGCGATGCAGGCGCAAGAATGGTCGAGAAACCCGAATCAGATGCGGCCGCCGATTCGCCGTAGGCATCGAACGCCACCACACTGTAACCGTAATGCACGCCAAAGGCAACCGTGGTATCCACAAACGATCGCTCATTATCGCCGATCGTACCGACCTCTACGGAGTCCCGGTACACTCGATAGCCTGTCTCCGTACGGGAGTTGTCCTCCCAGGTGATCTCCACCCGGTCTTCGTACGCACCGTCCGTCGCCTTCACCCCCGTCGGCGCCAGCAACACCCGGCGTCCCTCGTCTGCTCCTACCGGCGATTGGCCCAGCGCCTCACCCAAGGTATCGAACGCGGCCACGCTATAGACGTAGGTGACTGCGGGAATGGCGGTCGTGTCTATGAACGAGGTCCGATTAAATTCCCTGCTTGCTATCAGCACGGAATCGGTGTCTGCGACAGCCCTGCGATACACATAGTAACCGCTCTCGATCTGAGAATTGTCCGTCCACGAGATCAGCACGCGGTCCTCGAAAGTTTCATCGCTGGCATCCACCCCGGTGGGTGCTCGCAATGCTCGGTGGCCCACGTCGCAGGTCTGTGCCGATTCGTCTCCCAGCACAGTAACCGCGGTCACGCAATAGGTGTACTCGACACCGGACGTACTCCCGGGATCGCCGTAGGACCGCTTCTCTCCGTTTATCGTCTTGATAAGCACGCTGTCCCTGTAGATCTTGAACAGCACCGCGGTCGTGGACTCGCTCTCCCATGTGATCTCAACGTGGTCCTCAAAATCGCCATCCGTCGCCTCTACCGAGCTCGGTGCCAGCACCAGGCTGCGCACGCCATCATCGCACACACCTGCGGAGACACCGCCACTGTCGCTGAATGCCACCACACAATACGTGTATGTGCTGTCCGGCTCCGCACCGAAATCGCTGTATGACGTTACAGTGGCCGATGTGGTATCGTATGGTACGCCATCACGAAAGATGAAATAGCCATCCTCCAGATCGGATGGATCCGTCCAGGTAACCTCCACCTGATCGTCAAAAGTCCTGTCACTGGCACTAACCTGCTGCGGAGGTGGCAGGATACCGATCCCACCTTTATCGTATACCGGGACCGATTCGGTGCCATCCGCCCTCAAAGTCGTGACAGAATAATCGTATGTGACACCGTATACCGCCGTCGTGTCTTGGTACGACTGCGTATCGACGCCGGTGGTGTCGAGTAATGCACCGTCTCGATAGACGATGTACCCAGCCTCGCCAACCGCCTGATCCGTCCAGGTGATCACGACTCGATCCGGGTACTGTCCATCCGAAGCTGACACCAGAGTCGGAGGAAGGATGAAGCCACGAAACCCATCATCCGAGACCGCAGCGGACTGCTTGCCGTCCGCATCAAAGGCGATCACCTCGTACCGGTAGGTAACACCCACCACAGCGGTACTATCCTGGAAGAATTCCGTGTTCGCTTTCGTGGTGCCGATCTGTCCGCCATCCCGTCGGATGAGGTAGCCTGCTTCGATCTCAGAACGGTCGGTCCACGTGATCTCGACATAGTCTTCGAATTGGCCATCTGAAGCGTCCACTCGCTCCGGAGGGAAGATGGTGCGGCTACCGGTATCACAGACGGGTGTGGTCTCTGCGCCGGTCATGTCCATCACCACCACGCAGTAGGTATATTCGACTCCGGGTACGCCGGTCTCGTCGAAGTATACCGAGTCGTCGCTGGCCGCTACGGAGAGGAGGACCCCGTCGCGCAGGATCTTATATACGATGGCATCGAGTCCCACGCTGGACCAGGTGACCTCTACACGGTTCTCAAACAGACTATCGGTCGCGGCAACCGTGCCGGGAGGCACCAGGCTGCCCAGCACACTAACCGGCCTGGCAACTCTCCTATCCACTATGGCATCGATGGCGGGCAAAATATTGTCGGACGTCATCGGGGGAACCGCATAGTCCTCTGTCGCCTCGGAGGTTAGCTTCTCCTCTTCGATCCACACATCCCCTATGCGTTTGAACACGTATGCCTGGCTCGAATCCGGCCCCTGACCATCCTTACCCTTTGTCCTGACGAGGATAACATCGCCATTGATCGCCACCGAGCTGCCGAACTGGTCGTCTGGTGCACTATCGCTGGCGGTGAGCTTCTGGTGCTGGACCCATGTATCCCCGTTGCGCCTGAACACGTACACCGAGCCTCTAAAGACATCCTCCCACGTCGCCCCAACAACGGCATATTCCTCACCGATCGCCACCGAACCTCCAAAGTGGCTGAATGTTTCTCCTCCGCTGGGGACGAGTTTTTGCTGCTCGACCCATTTATCCCCGTCGCGCTTTAGGATATAAGCGGAGCCCTTGAAGGCATCATTCGACTCCACGCCGACAATCGCATAGTCCCCGCTGATCGCCACAGGCAAGCCGAATGGATCAACGGACCGGCCATCGCTATCTGCGAGCCCGAGCTCAGTCCGTGCCTGCAGCGTGCCGGCCGTGCAGAGGACAGCCAGGAACAGCAGTAGCAGATTCGGAAGAGCCCCATTGAATGCGGAGCAATGGCCCTTATTGGAAGCAATGTCTTTTCGCATAATTGCTCTCCTTTTGCAGCAAATGGATCTACCAAACAATGATACTCTCGGTGTGCATCGCTCCGCGGAGAACAAGAAGAGACACTGACCTACCTATGTTGAGTGATTAGTTCCCAACCTTTGGTAGCTCGGCCATCTTCGAGTAATCGGCACCCCCTCTAACCTACCCGCTCCTCCCGGTTTCGATTAGATAAGGGTCCGCCGCTTTGCGAAACGTTTTGTCGAGTGTCGTGCCTTCATCGGGGTTTTAAATCACAGACTCTGTTCGGGATAAAAAAAGCCCACTAACGATTCTGCATAAAATAGTCTGTGGGCTGCAGCTTTTACCACCCCCATGATGAGCTTGGATAGAATTGTTAAGTCAGTGTACTGCAAACGCATTATAAACTAACTATCCCTTTCTGTCAAGCTCTTTTGCGATCTTGGATCTTGTATGTTGACAGTTCCTGTTTTTCTTTTTATCTTTCGAGCGGGTTCGAGGACAGGTAAGGGACTACGAGGATCATGGGCGAATATTTGTCCAAAAAGAGTAAATCTTGCCTCCGAATAGATAGTAAGTTTCGAAATGGGCAAGATAGTTTTATTCTGTACCCATAGCATGTTGACCCTCTCAAAAATTCCACTTAACCCGTTGGGGGGTGATATAAATTACAGCCCTGCAACTGTTCTTTGCAGAAGGATATTAGAGCGCTCTTTATTGATAACATTTGATCCGGTGTTTAGAGAGGAGAATATGATGAAGAAACGAAATTTGACAAGCTATACACTGGCACTCCCGATGATTGCCCTTCTGCTGGCAGTAATCGGTTGTGGTGCCCCTAAAGGCAGTAAAATCCCTATTACAACATCATCCGAAGAAGCATTGGATTACTACTTCCAGGGCCGTGATCTGTTTGATAAACTGCGTGGTCAAGAGTCCATTCAATACTTCGAGAAAGCAGTTGCTGCGGACTCAAATTTTGCTATGGCATATCTAAACCTGTCTTTTGTCCAACCCACTGCAAAGGGATTCTTCGAAAAATTGGATAAAGCAGTGGCTTTGGCAGGCAGAGTTTCTGAGGGCGAGCGGCTGCAGATTCTCGGATTTCAAGCAGGGATAAATGCCTATCCGATGAAACAGAGGGAATACTACCGAAAATTGGTGGCGGCCTATCCGACAGACGAACGGGCTCATAACCTATTGGGCAATCATTACTTCGCTCAGCAGGAATATGCACTGGCCATAGAAGAATATGAAAAGGCGATAGAGATCGCTCCTGACTTTTCCCAGCCCTATAATCAGCTTGGCTATGCTTACAGATTCCTGGGGAATTACACTGAAGCAGAAAAAGCCTTTAAGAAATATATCGAACTGATTCCCGATGATCCGAACCCCTTCGATTCCTATGCTGAATTGCTCATGAAAATGGGCAGATACGATGCGTCCATAGAATATTACCGGAAGGCCTTGTCACTCAATCCCAACTTTGTGGCGTCACACATTGGCATTGCCACAAATCTTAACTTCAAAGGAAGTCATGAGGATGCGAGGAAGCAACTTCAGAAGCTATTTAGCATGGCCCGAAATGATGGTGAACGCCGGGCGGCCTACTTCGCCTCGGCGGTTTCATACGTTGATGAGGGGAAAATGGACAGGGCCTTGGCGGAACTCGAGAAACAATATGCTTTGGCAGAAGCTATTAACGATGCCAATGCAATGACCGGGGACCTCGTCAATATCGGCAACATTCTTTACGAATGGGGAAAGTATGACGAAGCTATAGCAAAGTATAAAGAAGCAGTGAAACTCACAAAGGAGTCCGATCTCCCTCAAGAGATCAAAGATAATACGGAACTCAACTTCCTCTATAATGCAGCAATTATTGCCATGAAGAAGAAAGACTTTTCAGCCGCTAAGGCCAAAGCCGAAGAATATCTTAGAGGTGTTGAAGCCATAAACAACCCGAATCAAATTCGGCTGGCTCACCAATTGGCAGGAATGATCGCACTCGAAGAAAAAAATTACGACAGAGCGCTCGAAGAACTCCGGCAAGCCAATCAGCAAAATCCGTATAATCTTTACAGAATGGCATTGGCCTACGAAGGCAAAGCGGATAAACAGAAGGCGAAAGAATTATACATGAAAACTGTAAAGTTTAACGCACTTAATAACTTAAACTATGCCTTCATCAGAAACAAAGCCCAACAGTCGCTGGACTCGATGTAAGGGTATTTGAATGTACGGGAAGGGGAATTTTCTTCTGCTCCCGCATAGTTGTTAGCATTATAACAACATAATTATAATACCCCTGCCCTCCCCGCAAGCAGGGAGGGGGCGTTTCGCTGTGCTTACGAAAGGCTGGAGTGGTTATGAAAAGCTGAGGAGACCGAACTCCGATCAGGATTGGTTTGCTGAACTATCTATTTTTCCCAATGAATACTTGAAAAGATCGATTGCCGAACCAGGAATAACCGTCTACCACCTGCAAAATAAGTTCGATTTACGCCTTGCTATGCGAGGCGTTTCGCTGTACATTGTTGCGAAATTTCCCGGCCATAGCTCTATTGCCATGGTCGAAATATGTGCCCGCCTATTGACGGATCAGCCCCACCCATATAGTGAGCGGACTGCTCCGTTAGTGACTTATACTAAATTGCGTTCAGAAAGGCAATATGTAAAGATCCATGAAATAGGAGTTTCCTTGTGGGGGCATGGCATGCCCTGCCCTCACGTCTGTTAATAACATACACCATACGAGGTAGAGATATTTTGCTCCGTGAGATGCAAATTGGTGTTGCATCCGACTCAGGAACCATATTCTCGGTAAGTCATTTAAGAATCCCTGTTAAGCACTACAGCATTACCTTAGGAGGCATATTATGATACTGGCGCACCAGGGAAAAGGACGAGCTCAGATCTCTGTCGGCCCGAAAGCGACCTGGTTGGAACGACACGCCGCTGATGAGCTGAAACGCTATTTAAAGGCCATCTCGGGTGCGGAACTGCCCATTACCGAGCAGTTGCCCGATGCTGGTACGGTAGTGGCTATAGGCCGCCCGGAGACCAATCCTTTGGTTGCGGATGCCTGTAGGAAAGGACTGGCCAAACTCTCGGAAGATTTCCCTGGACGGGATGGCTTCCTGATACGGGTGGTGAAGCTGGATAACCGCGATATTCTGATACTCGGCGGGAGCCAGGATCGCGGCACCCTTTATGCGGTCTATTGCCTGTTAGAGGACGTGCTCGGAGTCGGCTTCTTCCGTGACGGGGAGTATATACCTCGTATGCCGACTATCGAACTTTCCGATATCGAAATCTCAGAGCGGCCCCGTTTCAGGGAACGCGAGGACGGCAATGGATGCATCTATACATACTCTACACCTTACTGGACGTGGGAGGACTGGAAGCGCGAGCTCGATTGGAAGGCCAAACGCCACTTTAACATAATCTGGCCGTTCAATGTAGGTGGCGACATCACAGGGAGGATCATGGCCGAATGGGGCGTTCTGCCTGAGGCTCCGGCTCCGTCAAAGGGCAAGTCCCTGCACGAACAGGCTTTCGAATATGCACATAAACTCGGGATACAGATCCCATGCATCCTGCTGGGTGGATCCATGCCTGAGGCTTTCTATAAGGCTTTTCCGGATTCCCGCACTCTGGTGACTCAATGGAGTGAGCTTTCTCCGACACGCCGGCTACATCCTGCGGATCCGCTGTACCACCGGCTGATCGTTGATTACATACGCCACTATACCGAACGCTACGGAACCGATCATCTCTATATCGCAGAATTCCTCAGTGAGAGCAGGATTATCAGTGGGGCGAGGAACACACATGAGGTTCGATTGGAATTTGCCCGGACTATGTCGGATGCGATACGCGAGGCGGATCCCGAAGGGATATGGATCCCTTCGAGCTGGTCTTTTGATCTCGAGTCCGAATTTCCCGATAGCCGCTGGACTCCGGACGATGTGCGTGGATATCTCGATGCTATTACTCTGCCCGTGGTGGTCTGGGACCTGTGGTCCGAGGAGGCCGAAAAGTATAAGGTTACGGATTACTTCTACGGCCGCCCATGGGGATATGGAGTTGTCCACTCATTCGGTGGTAATACCTACATGCACGGCGATGTACCGTATCTGGTGGAAAGCGTCCATTCGCTGATCGAGAACCCGCGTGCAGATAAGTGCGACCTTTTTCTGGTAATGACAGAGGTCATCGATTACAACGAGTTCTACCTCGAACTCTGCGCTCAGCTTTCCTGGAACCCATCAAGAGTTACGCTTGACGGCTACTTAGAGGACTATTGCTTCCACCGCTACGGTGAGGAGATGGGCGAGGCCCTGAAGCCGGCCTGGAGGGATCTCCTCGAGACCGTCTATGGACCGAACAGCGGGTCGATAGTTTTGATCATGGACCCCCTTTACTGGCTCAGACCCAATCTCGAGCTCATACATGGTCCGAGGAGACTGCGCGCACAGATGAAGGAACTCTGGCAGGAACGGAAATCCTTCATACCGAAGCTCCGGCATGCCATCGATTTGTTCCTTGCACAACCGGATCTCCTGCAGCGAAGCTATCTTGCCAGGCGTGACCTGGTTGACATAACGCGCCAGTGGATCGCTGAGCGCTTCAATCGCGAGATCAGAAATGCCCGTGACGCATTCCTGCAAGGCGATGCTTCGGCATTTGAGAGCGCGTCGGCATTGTGCCTCAATTTGCTCGACCAGCAGATACGGCTGCTGGCAAGCTGGCCTCCGTACAGGTTGGATCGCAAGGTTGAACGTGCCAGGGCATTGCATGGCGACGATGCATCCCGTAGGGTCAAACATGTCCACGTTTGGGTCACGTCCGCGGAAGGCCAGGAATCGGTGCCACTGCGTGACTACTATCGAATGGACTTAGACGGGCTGGTAGCGGATCTCTATCGCCCGCGCGTCGCCGCATATTTCGACCTGCTCAGGCAGAAGATAGCCGCGGGTGATACGGGCCTGTCGCGCGAAGAGCTTGACCCGATATATTCCCGGATCGAGCGGGAATTCATCGATTCGCCGGTAAGTCTGCTTCCTGAAGAAGATCCGGTAGCTGTGATCAGGGAGCTTGCAGTTGCAGGTAGCTGATAGGGGAGATGTCTTGATGAAGTTTAAGTAATCTTTAAAATGTTCTTTGGTATTTTCTATTGTTTAGAAGAACCGCGTAAGCTCTTGATGCAATGAGAAATCGTAAGCAGCCAGCGGTCAGCTATCGGCAGTCAGCAAAATCTGAGAGCTGAAAACTGAGTGCCTACGAAGAATTAACAGAAGCTTCGTAAGAATTGCTTAAGGTTGTGTAGACTTCATAGTAGGTAAAACCCAAAAGGAGGCGATCTATGCATCATAGGCTTTTCCCTGCAGATCTGTCCGAGCGCGAGTGGCTGGAATTTGATGCTGAAGGTTTCTCAGTGCCGGTGGCCGGGGTAATTCACCGGTCCACCAATCCCCCCGTCTGCGGTTTGGCGCTCGGTGGAATTGATACGGGATGTCTTGATCTGGAGGTAAGCGGGCTATTGGGTTACAGCACAATCTTCAACTCCTTGGTCCCCCGCCAGGGCCCGATGAATATGCCTTTCCTCGGGATGGGTATCGGGCTTCAGACATGGGTCATGACAACGCTGAATATGGATTGGCGTAAGGATGCCAGTTGGAGTGACCTCTACAATGGGCGACGTTACATGGCGATCAGGACCGCATCCGATATCCAATACTGGGGACATTACCCGGTTGCCGACGTCGAGTTTACCACGGATGCGCCGGTTAGCGTGGGTATGCGTGCGTGGTCGCCGTTCCTGCCGGGAGATGTGGCTGCCTCCAACACGCCGGGGGTGGTCTTCGAGGTGCGACTGCGTAATGTAAGCGATGAATCTCAGGAGGGGGCTCTGGCTTTCAGTTTTCCGGGACCATCCGAAGGCGAGGCGGGTACCACACAGTTCGACAGGCAGGAGATCAAACGGGAATTCAGTGGAGTGGAGGTAAAATCAAAGCAGGCCAGCTATGCGTTAGGTGTAATCGGTGAAAAGGAGGTACGGCTGGGAGGTGGACTGGGTATGGATGGGGAAGCATGGGCCAAAATCGAGCATGAATTGCCCTATGCCAGAACCCAGGCTGGCTCAAGTGTAGCTGTGGAATTTTCGCTCGAACCGGCCGAGGAGAAGATCATCCGTTTCGTATTGGCCTGGTACAGTCCGGTGTGGATGGGTGGCGGTACGATGACATCAGGCGGCAACGCGTATACCCACATGTATGCGGCACGCTACGAAAGCGCTGCCGAGGCGGCTCAGTGGTTGGCACAGGACCCCGAGGGTCTGCTCAGCCGCATTCTGGCATGGCAGGAGGTGATCTATTCGGATGAGGAACTCCCTGTGTGGCTGCGCGACTCTCTCGTGAACGTCCTTTACCTCATCACCGAGACCTCAGTGTGGGCACAGGCAAAGCCACCTATCGGCGACTGGTGTCGTCCTGAGGACGGCATCTTTGGTATGAACGAGAGTCCGCGCTGGTGTCCCCAGATCGAGTGCATACCGTGCAGCTTCTACGGTAACGTCCCACTCGTCTACTTTTTCCCCGAACTCGCTTTATCCACCCTGCGGACTTACAAGGCCTACCAGTACCCAAGCGGCGCGGCTCCCTGGGTATTCGGCGGGTGTACAACCGGGACCAAACCTTATGAAATGGCACTGCCTTCGCCCGGCTATTCCGATAGACCTCAGACAACGCTCGATGGACCATGCTATGTCGATATGGTCGATCGGATGTGGCTTAGAAGTGAAGACAAGGCGATACTTCAGGAGTTCTACGAATCTGTCAAGAAGAACACTATCTTTACCATGAACCTGCGTCCGGGATCAGGTCCCGCAGGCGTCGTCAGCATGCCAGCGGGGAACGAAGGACAGGACTGGTTCGAGAACTGTGACCTGTTCGGCATCGTGCCGCATATCGGAGGAGCTCACCTCGCACAGCTACGGATGGCACGTCGTATGGCAGAGGCCATGGGCGATGCAGACTTTGTACGGCAGTGTGATGAGTGGTTCGAACAGGGCAGTGCGGTGATGGAAGAGCATGCCTGGGCGGGAACGCACTATATGCTCTTCAACGAGCTGGAAACCGGCAAACAGTCCGACGTCGTGATGGGCTACCAGCTTGACGGCGAGTGGATGGCACGTTTTCACGGACTGGAGGGAGCTTTCCGTGCTGACCGCGTGGATGTCACATTGGGGACGCTCGAACGGACCAGCATAGCCATGTCGAGCTTCGGCGCGGTGACGTTCTCCAAACCCGAAGGTGCGCTTGGAGAAGGCGACTGGAAGCCTGGCTACTGGGGTGCGCACGGTGTGCACCCACCCGGAACGTTCATGCTGGCAATGACCTATATGTACCATGGCAAGAAGGATGTAGGACTGGATCTGACACGCCGTACAGTCCGTGAGATCATCAATCGTGGCTGGTACTGGGATTGGCCGGTAGTTATAGACGGCGTTTATCCCCGGATCGGCGCCGACTATTACCAGGATTTGATGCTCTGGTCACTGCCTGCGGCTATGCAGGGTCAGAGACTGGACGAGCCATGCAAGAACGGCGGACTGGTGGATCGAATGCTGCGTGCGGCGAATCAGAACCGGAATTCGGAATGATATGCCGAACGCAAATGAACCTGTAAATTTGGTACTGAGATCCTGCCAATCCACGAAAGAAGCAGTGGCTCGATTATGAAGGTTACGAGATCATTCAGGCAACATTTTGGATTGTGATCCGTAGAGGTTCCGCAGGGATATGGCATGCCCTGCCCTGCAATAACGCTTTTACTACTTTCTTACCCCCCAACCTGACCTCCCTCCGCATGCGGGGGGAGGGACAGAGGGGGGTTCTGGTGGATACGGGAACCGTTATCCGGAATTGTTGCCTGAATAAATTCAATGCCAATTCCCTGTTCAAAGGATGCGTAAGCTCCATTGGTGGAATGGAGATAAGCAGTCAGAGATGAAGTTTGTCCGCTTCCTCAGTCGGGAATTGCCATCAATGTGCATAATCGTGCTCCTGTGGCTCATGGATTGGGTTTGAGGTGGTATTCTCGCAAAATCAAATTGCGTTTAGTATTATTTGGCACCACTGTTCGGATAGAAAGCCGCGTATATGAACCCGAAGCTAAGAATCATCTACTTCTTCGTTGATATAGTTTCCCCTCTGTTTTTCGGATATCTTCTCAGCAGACAGACAAAGATCAAGAAAGGATTCTTCGACAGGATGATGGTGGCCAATATCCTGCTGTTCGGAACCCTGCTCTCCATTCTCAGTTTCTGGGTTATCAGCCTGGACGTCGAGCTGATCTGGCTGCCACTGCTCGGGGTCGTAATGCAGGTCATCCCCGGGATTATAGTATTCCTCAGAGGCGGAGCAAAACCACAGAATCCGCTTGATCGGGGGAGTTACTTTCTGTCCGCGATGCTCTCAAACCGCGGGGTCGTTGGGACGCTGACTGTATTTATCTTCTATGGAGAGGAAGGATATGCCTATGCTCGACTTGTGATGCTGTTTGCGGGAGTTGTCCTCTTTTTGTTCTGCTTTCCTATGGCGAGATATTTCTATGAAACTTATAAAGGTCAGCAGGGAGATAGGCCGTCTCTTGTATCTATTCTCCTTCACCGGAATCAGGTGCCCATCCTGGGGATAATCGTCGGATTGGGGCTGAACTATAATAGTGTTCCTCGTCCTGCATTTTTCGCGGCCATATTCCCTAATCTCGTTCACATCAGCGCATGGCTATTCCTCATCCCAATAGGGTTTTCTATGGATTTCGGTGAGATGAGGCGGCACTGGCACGATGTTCTGGAGCTTCTTGGCATCAAGTTCGTTGCGACCCCACTGCTGGTATATATTCTGGCCCGAGCAGTCGGGCTTAGCGGAAGCGCCCTGAGCACTGTGGCTATACTGTCCTGTTCCCCGACGGCGATAAACGCTGTTGTCACATCGAAACTATTTAGTCTCAATGTGCATTTAGCTATGGCCGCCTTTGTCTTAACCACGATAGTATATCTTTCGGTTGTATTCCCCCTTATATTGTTGTTCGTTAGAATATAAGGTTCTTGACAAGATCCTTCATGGTCTCTATATTGGCCTTGAATCCATGAAGGCTTTTTGAGATGCATTTTACGGTTCAGATTTCGATATTAGTCAATCCTTCCGGGAAAACTGAACCATGGTTTTTGTCGTAGCGATAGTCATCACCCTGGTGGTGTCTTTTATCTTAGAGGGATTTATCGGCGTATCTGTTGCCGTCATAGTTTCTCTCCTGGTATTGGCAAGTTGGCTTTGGTTCAATCCTCGCTCCGGCAACATACGTTTGATCAAGACTATAATGAACCCTTATTTCGTATCAAGATCAATGGGGGCCGCTCACGAAGAAGCACTTGAGAAAGTTATAAAATCACGTTATCCGTTCTCAAAGGAAAATCAGGCAGAGATTAGATCCAGGTTTTGTGGTATTTCGTCAGGTGATAGTGAAAAGGAAGCCCTGAAAAATCTCGTTTATATAATGTATTCCTATGAGCTGTTGATGGAATTGCCACCCTATTTGAGGGACAAGGTCTTTATGACGATTGATAAAGTCTACAATTCTCTAAGCAGCCACTACGGTTTCAGAAATCGGGGTAATGCAGCACGTGGCTAACACTTCTGAAAGCGGGATTGAGGCTGGGCAAAAAAGGGGTATCGGACGGGATATTTCAGCCTGTACATGAGTTTGGTTGGAGCGGAAAGGGGGATGGAAATGAATCGCAAACTGTATGTTTTGATGCTGGTGTTATCGATGATAGCTGGGATAATAGGAGGGAGGTTGTCGGGTCTCATGTTCATAGGTGAACCCGCCCTCGCTCAGAAAGTCTCTTCCGAGAAAATTATAGAAGCACAGGAATTCCGTGTTGTGGATGATAAGGGCAAACTTCGCGCTGAGTTTAATCTGTCGGATGACGGGGCGGTGGATCTGACCCTCCTGGATCAGGATGATATAGTCCGCGCCAAGCTTAGTCTGGCGAAGGATGGATGCCCGAGCTTGCTCTTTTTTGACCAACATGGCAGCAACTGCGCGGCATTTGGCGTGTTGCTCGATCAACCGTGCATGGTTATCTGTGACAAGGAAGGCAAGCCCGCTTGGTCCATGCCATAGTGGGAGATTGCTTTGACCTTCCATTTCCAATATCTGAAATGGGAAAGGAGATGACGGAGATGAGCCGCGACCCTGAAAGCGACAAATCTGAAATTGGAAAACAAGAGAAGAGAAATGGTGCTAAGGTCTTTGTTAAACCGATGAAGTTAGCTAATTTGTTCCTGGAAGAAGAACAGATCGAGGCCATAAAGATGTTCGGTAGCATGTCGGATTTTATCCGTAAAGCTATTGATCTCAGGTTGGCCTGGGAGCAAGTTGAGGACAAACAGTGCCCTGATCTCAAAAAACTCCTGAATGATGATACGGCCAGAATCGCTGACATGAAGGCACACATCGAGGGCTGCCCGGTCTGCAAGAAGAGGTTCGGGGAGCTTCTCGCTTAGAGAGCTGTTCCGCTCATCGTCTTGGCGATAATACTTCCGAGAATTTGGTTTCCGAACCAAGCAAGCCGGGTTACCTCCCAATCTCCGTTAGATCCTCACGTCAAAAGGCTGTCGAGCCCGATAGAGATTTGCTATCAACACTTCCAGATTTACCCAGAGATAACAAAGAGAGGAAGACTTGAAAAGTCCTTCCCTGACGCCTCTCTCTGCATGGCCATCCGGATGGAAGACCAGGGGAAGCGAGGTTTACGCCCTTTTTGACCATTTGTCAGGAAACAAGTTATAGTGCCCAATTGAAAGTTAGAACTAATACCAATTTGCATCCCATAAAGCAAAATATCTCTACCTCTTATGACATACGTTATTGACCTACGTAAGGGCAGGGCATGCCCTGCCCCTACAAAAGGGCTCTTATTTCACGAATTTGATTACTTTTCCGAAGGCAATTTGGTATAGTACCAATCTGTGTTTAATGAAATGATTTTCAGTATCTTTTGAGAAAATTCAAACAATGAGGGGAGAACTGTAATGTCATCAGCGAAAAATAAGGTGAAAATAGTCCTTATAGGAGCGGGAAGCTCGAGTTTCGGACGCGGTACAGTTGCTGACATTATGGCTTGCGGAGATTTGAGAAACTATGATTGCACCACCGTTCTGGTGGATGTTGACCAGGAGGCATTGGATCAGATGGCGGGGCTGGCGGAGTTAATCCGGGATTATTACCAGTCTCCTGTAAAGATTGAAAAGACAACGGATCGAACCGAGGCCCTGTCGGATGCGGATTACGTGATCCTCTCCGTAACTCAGAAACGCTATGAACTCTGGGAACAGGATTTCCGTGTCCCGTTAGCCTTTGGTTTCCGGCATGTCCTGGGAGAGAACGGCGGGCCGGGCTCGTTGTTTCATGCCATGCGGAATTATGAAATTGTCCTCCCGATCTGCCGCGATGTCGAGAAGCTCTGTCCGGATGCACTTGTTTTGAACTTCACCAACCCGGAAAGCCGCATCCTGATGGCGACAACCCATCTGACGAAAGTCAAGGCGGTTGGTCTATGTCATGGTGTGTTGCAGGCACGTCGGCGCGCAGCGGAACTGCTGGGCAGAGATCTGGATGATCTCAAGATAATCACAGGTGGGCTGAACCATTTCTTCTGGATATTGAAGATCGAAGACGCGCGTACAGGGGAAGATCTATACCCTCTGCTTCGCCAACGTATAGGGGAGTCATGTCCCCCATTGACGAGGAAGATGACTGATATATTTGGCTATTTCATCTTTCCGTCAGATGATCATATCGGGGAATATCTGTCGTTTGCCCATGAGTTCACAGGGCTACTCTGGCACTATGGCCGGGAGCGCGAAAAGGTGCCGGGATCGGTATCTCCCTCGGGAGATTGGCGTGAAGATTATCTGTCGGGCAGGAGGTCCGTTGACGATGACCTCATTCGCCCCGGTGGAGAGATTGCGGTGGACATCATTGCAGATATTCTGGAGGATAGACGTAGGTGGGAGCCCTCGGTGAATGTGCTTAATACGGAAAGGTACGTGGAAAACCTGCCGGCCGAGGCAATTGTCGAAGTACCCGCCATCGTCGACGCAGCAGGAATTCATCCTGAGCATGTCGGCCCACTGCCGGAAGCGCTCGCCGCTTTCTGCAGGACACAGGTGTCGATTCAACTGCTGTTGATCGAAGCCTACCGCAAGCGATCCAGAAATCTCTTGCTTCAAGCTCTATTACTGGACCCTGTAATTGATAGCGTACGACGAGCTGAAGAGATGTTAGACTATATGTTGGAACTTCAGCGAGACTATTTGCCCCGGTTTGGCGACTAAACCTTTACCCCGGTTTGCGTTTCACAGAATAACGTATCTCTTCCCTCATCATCAAGATAGAAGTGCCCCACCGGGGCGATTCAGCCTGTTTTTGGCAGGTTTCATTTAGTCCGGTCTATTCTGATGGGCTCTGGACACTATTTGGATACCGGATTTTCTCGTACCTTTTTATTCTCCCGTTCACATTTTGCATACTTATGTAACTGTCCGAAAAAAGGGAGATTCAAGCTGTCAATAAGCAACACTGATGATCCGACGTGTTTCAAGGGAAAAGGTAAAGCTGAATCTCAATATAGTTGGAGTGGGTAGATTTACTTTCCCTCGAGCTGGATATTTTGCATTCCACTTGACAGGAATGCCACGTTGGATTAGTGATTTACCATAATCATTCTTTATTTACACTGGCACATTAAACATCTGAAGTTATCCATTTTTTTCATAATTATCCCTCCAGTAATGATATGCAATTAGCATACAGTATTATTGGTGAAAAAAACCTTGCGAGTCAATGCAAAGAACTGTAATTTGAATAACATGTGGAAAACTATGGAATAACTTGTTCGCCGGAAGAGACACATGCTGATAGACCAGGCCACACGCGCAGCAGCGGATCACATCGTAAGCGTTCTTGAGGACTGCGCTGTATCTCTGACCGGCAGCCGCCGCTATGGCTATGCAACTGCCGACTCAGACATCGATCTGTTTGTTTTTTTGCCCGATCACACAAACATCCCCTTCGAAGGCGCACGAGTCTTGCACCAAACCAGCGACGTCACTGTGCTGGAGGCGTCTATCGCCGGCACGGACGTCCAGATGAATGTGTTTTCATACGCGTGGCTGCATGCGGTGCTCAATACGCCATGGAAGGCATACAATGTCATGGACTCAGTCATCCTTCACGATCCTGACGGGAAGTTATCTGAATTTCAGAAGCAGCTGACCAAGTGGTATGGCAAGCATCCGGAGGCCGTTGATTTGTGGAAGAAGCAACAGGAATCTTTGAGGGAATGCTCTGGTCGGTCCCACAAGCATAGTATGTCGAATCGGAGGGAGAAACTCGAATTTCCAACGCCCATGGCGTTTGCGGAGCACTTGGACACCCTCTATGCTTCAACGAAGATGGCAGGAATGAACGAAGGCGAACAAGGCGCTGCACCGGATGCCGACAAGCGGCGCCGGTGAGCTTTGACGTTAGGAAGCGAGAACGAAATGTACATCAGGTATCAAGGGACCTTCAACAGTAGCAAGACGGGCAAGCCCTGTGGCATTTTTGGAGTTGCGTGGCATATGAAGCAAAGAGGTCTCCTGAGACAGCGGGAAATAGATGAGATAAAGAACATCGAGAATTGGTTTGAGGAGAACTTGCCCAACCCTCCATTCTACAAAGAGGACAATCCCCAGAAAGCCATCACTTGGTTTAAGCAAGAAACAACCGCAGAGATGGTTGGCAGAATAGAGCGGGTACGAGAAATAGTGGAGAGGAATGGCTGGGGGATAGACGTTGAATATTGCGAGGAAACTCCCGGCGAGGTGGTCTATGAAGATGAATATCAAATTGCCACCATATGAAGGAAATGTGTTTAACCAAAGGATGCAATTGACTGCTATCCCGCTGGCGCTTCATACCAGCAGGTGGTCCAAGTCGTTGGGCTGCTGGAGTCGCGGAGGCAACCGCACGAACAGGCTCAAATTGTATTGAGGTCAAAGTGTCGCTGACAGATCAAGAGATTTTGGACGCTATTGAAAGCAGTCTTTATATGCCAACTGTGCCTGGTAAGTTGAGGCCTCTTATTATTCCAGGAGTTACGGGCCATTATTCCACGCACGTGTCAGGTGGGTTTATCAATCGGGTTGGACAAGCCCGTCTTTCAACCGACAACGCCGACATGACAATCGAAGCGGTTCGTGCTCACTTCGCCGCACGTAATCAACGATTTACCTGGCTTGTTACCGAACTCAGTTCACCCGGGGACTTGACAACCCGGTTGGAGCGAGCAGGATTTACGAAGGGCATTGAAATAGCGGGTATGTGCCTTACGGATCTAGCACAACCAATCGCTCTCAATCCGGCGGTGCGTGTACAAAAGGCAAATAAAAGCGAATATGATTTGGTGTCAAAACTCTATCGGAAGGCCTTTCCGCTTGAACCAGATGTTGCTGAACTATTTGTAGAATTAATTGGTGCTATAGGTGCGCCTCACTATTTAGCCTATTTAGAGGGTGTTGGTGAGCCAGTTGGTGCTGCCTCGATGTTTTATTTACCCAATCTTTCAATAGTGGTATTGGAGGCGGCTGCTACCGTGAAAGC
>CAZTBA010000063.1:0-18960 GCA_964611725.1 uncultured bacterium | reverse complement strand
GTCCTCTGGTCTCGATCATTCCCAGAGCTTCGTTCATCTCTCCTCCTTATGTGGAAACTATTGCAGTATCTTGTCGTCGAGATCAGGGTGGGGATGCGGTATAACATGCGATGATACGAGCTCACCCACCCTCTGTGCGGCAGCCTCTCCAGCATCGACAGCGGCCCTCACAGCACCTACATCGCCCCTTACGATCGCTGTGACATAACCCCCGCCGATCTTTTCATACTTCTGGAGGCTAACCCTGGCGGCCTTGACCATGGCATCGGCAGCCTCGATCATGCCGACCAGCCCCTTGGTCTCGATCATTCCCAGAGCAAGTCCTCTAAGCTCTTCCATACTTTCCTCCTTATAGACAGATTCAGGGGCGGAAGCCCCTGACAACCGTGCGGATTATATATGCCCGTTCTTCAAAATCTCCACCTCGTCGCCGCACGACAGATCGGCCGCGTTGGCATCGTCGGTGTCGAGATGGATCTCGGGAACAAAGTCCCCTATGCGGATTAAGACATTCCCGAAGATGGTTTCTTTCGCCCCTCTGGATATAACCTTCACAATCTCCCTGTCACTCAGTCCGAACCTGGATGCATAATCCGCAGGAATATGAATATGCCTGTTAGCCCTTATCACCCCTTCCCTGAGCGTGAGAGAGCCCTGCGGGCCGATAAGCGTAACCCACGAGTCCTCCGGGAGCTTACCTGTCCCTATGGGTAGATTAAGTCCAAGCGTGAAGCCGTCAGTCCTGGAGAGCTCAACCTGGACGTAGTCGCGGAAGGGTCCCAGGATCCTGACATTCTCAATCATCCTCATCCTCGCACTGGCGATAGCAACGGTCTCTTTCGCGGCAAATTGACCCGGCTGAAGCAGATCCCTGTAATGGGTAAGCTCACGCCCCGGGCCGTAGAGTGTCTCGAACACCTGAGGTGTCAGGTGGAGGTGTCTGGCGGATACTCCCACCGGGGCTACCATCCGGGATGAAAGCTCCCCGGCCTCAGTGAGCACCTTCTGTACAACCTCCCTTACAACCCTCTCAACATCGAATTCTGCAGAGGTACACACCCCCCCGTCGACCTCGCATCGGCCGCATTCCATGCAATATGGGCTTCTCCTGCCGGGGACTTCCTCGGCCATATTTACCCTCCCGGGTTTTCAAAATTGTCAAACCCAAAATTAAGGCTTTTCGCAGGCAAAGTCAAATGAAATATAAAGGGAAGTAAAGCTATCTATTCAGATCTCGACTGGGATTTTCCCTCTAAATTTATAAAAAACTGGCTATATGTCAACACCTTTCGGCCAAGTATTTCGAGTAAATTCGAAACTCCGCCGAATGATGGCTCTTTCCACCTTTCTTGCTTTCCATCTTTACACTCTAATTCTTGATATGCCGGTGTCAGAAATTCAAGGCGTAAATGCTCTTAAACCTTTGTTCACTAAAGACTTTTAGGATAGCCATTGCGGTCCAATGCCCCATCATATTTTTGAAAAAAATCCTTGACAATTTCATTTGCAATGTTTAAATTCTTAGGCAATTTAAGTAACAATTATGTGAAATCTTTGTCACATCTTAAGACTGGTCGAGGGCTCTATGTCCCAAAGCCTTGGTCATAGCAATCACATATATACCATAAAAGCTGTTGCTGATAAGCTCAATATACATCCCCGTACATTGAGGCTGTATGAAGAAAATGGTTTTGTTCTTCCTTACAGAGATCCCAACAACAATTATCGCCTTTATTCAGAGAACGACATAGATCGCATCAGGTCCATACACAGGCTTCTTCACGAAGAGAGACTTAACATCGAGGGGCTCAAACAGCTCCTCATCCATGCGCCCTGCTGGAGGATTATAGATTGCCATGAGGACGGCAGGAGGAAATGTCCAGCTTTCAAACAACCTGACAGGAATTGCTGGGAGGTGATAGCAGAGGATGACAGCGAGGCTATCACTTGCAATAAGGAAGATTGTCCTACGTGTCCCATATATCTTGTAGCGCAGAAAGACGAAGGAAACCTTAGATTGGGGCTTTGATGATGTGGATTCCTGCCTATGGCGGGAGATCTGGAGACCCGAAGAGAAAGGAGAGACAAAATGAAAGGACTTCTGGAACCTCCTAAGTCCGAGTATAAGCTGCAGCACGTGGATGAACCTGTGCTTCTGAGGGAGATGTTCCCTTACGATGAAGTATCCAGAGTTATGTTTGACGGCAAGACTGTCCCGATGGAGCCGCCGGAGGATTTCTGGATTACCTGCACGACCTTCAGGGACGGTCAACAGGCGAGGCCCCCCTATACCGTCAAGCAGACCGTTGACCTTTACGATTTCCTCCACAGGCTCGGCGGTCCTAACGGTATCATAAGGCAGTGTGAGTTCTTCCTCTACAGCGATAAGGACAGAGAAGCCGTTGAGAAGTGTCTCGAGAAGGGGTACAAATATCCCGAGGTAACCGGATGGATCAGGGCCGTCAAGAGCGACTTCCAGCTTGTAAAAGATATGGGGCTTAAGGAGACCGGGATACTGACCTCGGCTTCCGATTACCATATCTTCCTCAAGCTTGGCAAGACGAGGGAACAGGCTATGGAGGGCTATCTCGATCTCGCGAGGTCGGCGATCGAGGCGGGGGTACTCCCGAGATGCCACCTCGAGGATCTCACCAGAGCTGATTTTTACGGGTTCATAATCCCGTTCGTTCAGGAGCTTATGAAGCTCTCTGAAGAAAGCGGGATGCCGGTGAAGATAAGGCTCTGTGATACTATGGGCTATGGCGTGCCGTACCCCGGGGCCGCGCTTCCCAGGAGCGTTCCCAAACTCGTCTATAACCTCGTACACGAGGGAGGAGTTCCCCCCGAGAGGCTCGAGTGGCATGGGCACAACGATTTCCACAAGGTACTCATAAATGCTTCCACGGCCTGGCTCTATGGTTGCTGTGCCGCAAACGGTACGCTGCTCGGTTTCGGCGAGAGGACCGGGAACCCGCCCATAGAAGGGCTGATAATAGAGTACATAAGCCTCAGGGGAGAGCCGAACGGAGCCGATACCACTGTGATCACCGAGATAGGGAATTACTTTACGCGCGAGATCGGTTCACCAGCACCTCCGAACTATCCTTTCGTCGGTTCGGATTTCAACACGACCCGTGCCGGGATACATGCCGACGGCCTCATAAAGAACGAGGAGATATACAACATATTCGATACCGGGAAGGTGCTGAACAGGCCGCTTGGTGTCAACGTCACTGACAAGTCGGGGCTTGCGGGTATCACCTACTGGATCAACTCGTACCTCGGACTGAGCGGTGACAAGAGGATCGACAAACGGCATCCCGGGATAGCCGCTGTAGGGAAATGGGTCGAGGAACAGTATGCCGAGAAGAGAACGACAGCTATCTCAAACCTGGAAATGGCAGAGCAGGTGAAGAAGCATTTCCCCGAGTACTTCAAAGGCTAAGGAGGACTAACTATGCGCCCGAAGGTGAGCATCATAGGAGGCGGGTTCGTGGGTGCAACGGCTGCCTTCCAGGTGGCTCAGAAAGAGCTGGCGGATGTGGTGCTGGTGGATATCGTGGAGGGGATGCCGCAGGGGAAAGCACTCGACATGATGGAGGCATCCCCGATTGAGGGGTACGATTGTACGATTACCGGGACCAACAGCTACGAGGATATAGCGGGCTCGCATATCATCATAGTTACCGCGGGACTTCCCAGAAAGCCTGGGATGACGAGGCTGGATCTTCTTAAGAAGAACGCCGCGATAGTCGAAGATGTGACCGCGAACATCGCCAAATTCGCCCCTGATAGCATGATCCTTACGGTCACTAACCCGCTCGATGTCATGACCTACCACACGCTTAAGATATCAGGTTTCCCGGCGAACAGGGTCTTCGGACAGGCGGGTGTCCTCGACTCGTCCAGGTTTTCATGCTTCATAGCTTTGGAACTCAAAGTTTCCGTGAAAGATATCTCAGCGATGGTCCTTGGCGGGCACGGGGATTCCATGGTGCCGCTGCCGAGATATACGACGGTCTCGGGCGTGCCTGTAACCAAGCTCCTCTCGAAAGATAAGATAGATGCGCTTGTGGAGAGGACCCGTAAAGCTGGGACTGAAATCGTCTCGCTCCTCAAGACCGGCAGTGCATATTACGCCCCCGCCGCTTCCGCAGTTGCCATGGCAGAGGCGGTTCTCAGGGATTCCAAGAGGGTGCTTCCTGCATCGGTCTATCTCCGGGGAGAGTATGGGCTTGAGGATGTCTGCGTCGGGGTACCGGTCAAACTTGGCTCGAACGGGGTAGAGGAGATCGTGGAGCTTGATCTCCTCGATGAGGAGCTTGAAGCACTCCACAGGTCCGCAGCCATCTATAAGGAGAGCATAAAACAGCTTGAGGGATAATCCTGAGTTTCCCGGGATTTTTCCCCTTTTGAAAGCAATGGGGGTTAAGTGAATGACTGATTTCGAGAAACTTAAAGTCCCAGACAAGGGCGAGAATATCGAAATCTCTGGCGGGGATCTCATTGTACCAGATGAGCCGATCATTCCCTTTATAGAAGGGGATGGTATCGGACCGGATATAATGAGGGCCTCTAAGAGGGTGTGGGATGCGGCAGTCGAACTTGCATACAATGGGGCGAGAAAGGTCGCATGGTTCGAGATATATGGGGGTGATAAGGCCCAGGAGATCTACGGGAATGTCCTGCCGGATGACACTTTCAACGCTATCAGGGAGTTCACGGTAGCCATCAAGGGACCTCTTACCACCCCTGTCGGCGGCGGGTACAGGAGCCTGAATGTAACTCTACGCCAGATGCTTGAACTCTATGCCTGTGTCAGGCCGGTGAAGTACATCCCCGGGGTTCCGAGTCCTGTGGTTCATCCCGAGAGGATGGATATTGTCATATTCCGTGAAAACACCGAGGATGTCTACGCTGGGATAGAATGGAGGGAAGGTACCCCGGAGGCCAAGAAGGTGATATCCTTTCTGAATGAAGATCTCGGCACCAGTGTGAGGGAGGACTCCGGGATAGGGATAAAACCCATAAGTATAACGGGAACAAAGCGCCTGGTGAAGAAGGCTATAAAGTATGCTATAGATCGGAACAGGAAGAGCGTAACTCTGGTTCATAAGGGCAACATAATGAAGTTCACCGAAGGCGCTTTCAGAGACTGGGGCTACGAGGTTGCAGGGGAAGAATTCCCCGAGGAGACGATCACTGAGGCGGAGGTATACGAAAAGTACAAAGGGGAGGTCCCTGAGGGGAAGATACTAGTCAAGGACAGGATAGCCGACAGCATGTTTCAGCAGGTTCTCACAAGGACGGCCGAGTACGACGTGGTTGCCCTGCCAAACCTGAACGGGGATTACCTCTCCGATGCATGCGCGGCACAGATAGGAGGGCTTGGGCTTGCGCCGGGAGCGAACATAGGGGATTTCATTGCCCTCTTCGAGGCAACCCACGGCACAGCGCCGAAGTATGCTGGGCTCGACAAGGTCAACCCCGGATCGCTTATACTTTCAGGGGTTATGATGTTCGAGTACCTCGGTTGGCAGGAGGCCGCAGATACTATAGTTAAGGGTATTGAGGATACGATAAAGCAGAAGAAGGTCACCTACGATCTCTGTCGGCTGATGCAAGGGGCAACTGAGCTTAAGACCTCGGAGTTCGCGGATGCAGTGATCGGCAATATGAAGGCGAGGCCCTGAAGTGGCCGAGGCTAAGGAAGTATTTACGCCACTCGATGATAGTACCGTCGCCGGGCTTAAGGCTGGTGACAGCGTCCGTATAAACGGGGTGGTTTATACCGCCAGGGACGCTGCCCACAAAAGGCTTGTGGATCTCATAGAATCCGGCGGCGAAACTCCGATTGACCTTGCCGGTCAGATAATCTACTTCGTCGGTCCTACACCTCCGAGGCCGGGTCGCATTATAGGGGCGGCTGGCCCTACTACAAGTTACAGGATGGATCCGTATTCCCCCCGCCTGATAGAGCAGGGACTCAAGGGGATGATCGGGAAGGGGCCTCGTTCGGCCGAGGTCATAGAAGCGATGAGGAAATATAAGTGTCTATATTTCGCGGCAATCGGGGGAGCCGGAGCGCTCATATCAAAATCAATCGTCGGAGCTGAGGTCGTGGCATACAGCGAACTCGGCCCCGAGGCCATAAGGAAGCTTGTGGTCAAGGGCTTTCCGGCCATCGTGGTGAACGATATCTACGGGAATGACCTCTACGTGGAAGGCCGCAGGGAATACGGTCGGGAGAGGTCTGAAGCTTAGCGAAGGTTTTCGAGGATCCTTAAACCTGGGGCTGCCGGTATGAATGTGCATGAATATCAGGCGAAGGAGATTCTCAGGAAGTACGGGGTAAGCGTTCCCAAAGGAGGGGTGGCCTTCGCCCCTTCCGAAGCGAGGCTTGTGGCTGAAGACACAGGAGGCAAAAGGTGGGCTGTGAAGGCCCAGATCCACGCCGGGGGAAGGGGTAAGGCCGGTGGTATACGTCTGGCCGAATCTCCCGAGGAAGTCGAGGGCCTCGCAAATGACATGATCGGTTCAATCCTTGTGACCCACCAGACGGGACCCGATGGGAAGGCTGTCAGAAAGGTCCTTGTCGAGGGGGCATGTGACATAGAAAAGGAACTCTACCTTGGGATCGTTATCGACCGCTCGGCTTCGAGACCGGTCGTAATGGCTTCTTCACAGGGTGGTATGGAGATAGAAGAGGTTGCCCGAAGTAGCCCCGAGGCTATAGTGAAAGAACATGTCGATCCCCTGACGGGTCTTATGCCCTTCCAGGCGAGGAAGCTCGCCTACGGGATAGGGATCACCGACAAGGAACTCGTCGGAAAACTGGTCAAGTTCATGTCAGGGTTATATAAAGTCTTCGTGGGATGCGACTGTTCGCTTGCAGAGATAAACCCCCTGGTCATAACCGGCGATAGGGATTTCCTCGCGCTCGACGCGAAGCTCAATTTCGACGACAACAGTCTCTACCGCCATCCCGATATAGCCGCGCTGAGGGACTCCGGGGAGGAGGAGCCCGGAGAAACTGCTGCGAGGGAGAGTAAACTGAGCTACGTTAAGCTGAGCGGCAACATAGGCTGTATGGTGAACGGAGCAGGGCTGGCCATGGCGACGATGGATACCATAAAGCTGCACGGAGGTGAGCCAGCGAACTTCCTGGATGTCGGCGGAGGTGTCACGGCCGAGAGTGTGAAGGAGGCCCTCAGGATACTCCTCAGCGACGAAGGTGTGAAGGCTGTTCTTGTGAATATATTCGGGGGAATAGTGAAATGCGACCTGATAGCTGAAGGGATAGTCTCAGCCGTAAATGAGATAAAGCCCGAAGTCCCGGTGGTTGTCAGGTTGGAGGGTACAAACGTTAAGGTCGGGAAGGAAATACTTGGGAAATCCGGGCTGGAATTTGTCTCTGCGGGCAGTATGAAGGAGGCTGCTGAACTTGTCGTAAAGGCTGCTGGATAAATCCGGAGATCGCCATGTCTATACTCGTTGACGAAAACACGAAGGTCGTATGCCAGGGGATAACCGGGAGTGCTGGCGCCTTCCATACGAAGCATTCAGTCGAATACGGGACCAAGGTTGTAGCCGGGGTAACCCCGGGTAAAGGCGGAAGCGATTTCGAGGGTATACCTATCTTCGACAGCGTAGACGAGGCGAGGAGGAAGACCGGTGCCAACGCTTCGGTCATATTTGTGCCTGCACCTTTCGCACCTGATGCGATAATGGAGGCGACGGATGCGGGGATAGAGCTTATCGTCTGTATCACGGAGGGTATACCGACCCTCGATATGATAAAGGTGAAGCGTTACCTCGAAGGGAAAAAGGCGAGAGTTATAGGACCCAACTGTCCGGGTGTCATAAGCCCCGGGAAGTGCAAGATCGGTATTATGGCCGGTTATATACATATACCCGGGAACGTGGGTGTTGTCTCGAGGAGTGGGACCCTGACATATGAAGCTGTATACCAGCTTACCACCAGGGAGATAGGTCAGTCGACCTGCATAGGGATAGGTGGGGACCCTGTTCCGGGAAGCGATTTTGTGGATATACTTGAACTTTTTGAGGCCGATCCCGGTACGGACGCTGTGGTCCTTATAGGCGAGATCGGCGGTGCGATGGAGGAGGAGGCTGCTGAGTTTATAAGGAGTAAAATGAGCAAGCCTGTAGTGGGCTATATAGCCGGGATAACGGCCCCGCCGGGGAAGAGGATGGGACATGCCGGTGCCATAATATCTGGTGGGAGGGGTACGGCTGCTGAGAAGATAGATGCGCTCGATGAGGCCGGGGTTAAGGTTGCGAGATTTCCGAGCGATATAGGTGAGGCCATCTCCGAGGTATTGGGAGGTGGATAGATATGGGGTTATTGTACGTGGTTTTCGGCCCAGTAATACTGTGATCTATTAAGTTAAGCCTGGTATGGAGGGGGAAGGCTCCTTTGTAATACACTGATCTACTAACACCGAAAAGGGGTTTTGGCTATGGGCTACGAACCTTATATGAAGGATCTCATCAAAAAGGTTGAGGCAACAAGGCTTAGGCGGATCGAGGAGTTTGAGAGGGGGGAACATTTCCCGTTTATGGATGAGGATGAGGCCCGGGAATTGCTCCACAAGTTCCATCCCGACTACAGAGAAGGGACAAAAAGGCCGCTTTCCGTCGGACCTAACAAGGGGGACATAGTCCCGAACGAGGTTGCCGATGTCCTCGAAGCCAAAAGCCTTGTGAACCCGGAGGAGATTGACTTAGAGGACATAGACTATGACGTCGATGTCCTGGTTATAGGTGGTGGTGGTGCAGGCTCATCCGCAGCCCTCGTCGCCCAGGAACACGGGGCGAAGGTGCTCCTTACCACCAAGCTCCGCCACGGCGATGCGAACACCATGATGGCGGAGGGGGGGATACAGGCTGCGGATAAGGAGAGCGATTCCCCTGTTTATCACTTCGTAGATGCTATGGGAGGAGGACACTTCACGAACGATCCGGAGCTTCTCAGCGTGCTTGTCCACGATGCCCCGATTGTTGTATCGTGGCTTGAGAAGCTTGGAGTTATGTTCGACAAGGATCCTGACGGAACCATGCGTACTCTACATGGGGGTGGGACGTCGCGCAAGAGAATGCATTCGGCTGGCGATATGACCGGCGCGGCCATAATGAGGACGCTCAGGGATGAGGTACGCGACCGGGAGAACATAGAGGTCCTTGAGTTCGCCCCCGCGATTGAACTCATACTTGATGATAGTGGCCGGTGTGCAGGGGCGATCCTGGTGAATATGGAGACGGATAGGTTCTCAGTCGTGAGGGCAAAGACGACCGTAATAGCCACCGGCGGTTTTGGGAGGCTTCATATACAGGGCTTTGCGACCACGAACCACTACGGGGCGACTGCAGATGGGCTTGTGATGGCATACCGTGCGGGTGCCTCACTCCGCTTTATGGATGCTTCGCAGTTCCATCCGACGGGAGTTGCCTACCCTGAGCAGAACCTGGGGCTTCTCATAACGGAAAAGATGAGGGGCGCGGGAGCCCAGATACTGAACATAGATGGCGAACAGTTCGTCTATCCCCTGGAGACAAGGGATGTCGAGTCCTCGGCTATCATAAGGGAATGTGTTGAGAGGAAGAAGGGGATAGGGACCCCGACGGGAAGGGTGGGAGTATGGCTCGATACCCCGTTGATAGAGATACTCAAAGGGGAAGGAACCATAAAGGAAGATTTCCCTGCCAAATACAGGCAGTTTATGAGGCACGATATAGACATAAGCAAGGAGCCTGTCCTTGTCTATCCTACCCTCCACTATCAGAACGGTGGGATAGGGATAAACACGGAGGGGGGAACCGAAGTCCCAAGCCTCTTCGTGGCGGGGGAGGCCGCCGGTGGGATACATGGCCGAAACAGGCTCATGGGAAATTCGCTCCTCGATATCACGGTCTACGGACGGAGAGCCGGCCGTTCGGCAGCCCTGCAAGCGAAGAATGTGAAACTCGGAAAGCTCTCACTCCACCATGTGGAGAACCACAGCAGGATGCTTGAGGAGTCTGGTCTTGGAGATAGCCGTGTCTCCCCGATCCTCCTTCCAGACTATGTGGGCAAGATAGGCTAAGGGGTATAAAAATGCCAGATAATAGCTATGCTTTGCCGGTAAGGCCCAAGACAAGCGTTGTAAGCACAACGATACATATGATTCCAGACAGGTGCAAGGGCTGCGGTTTCTGCATCGAGTATTGCCCAAAGGATGTTCTCAAAGAATCAACGGAATTCAATGCCAAAGGCTACCATCCCCCCTATGCGGAGGATCCGGGAAAATGTGTCGGGTGCAGACTCTGCACCCTTATATGTCCCGATTTCGCGATATTTGTTACAGTCGAAGAGAGGATTGAAGATGAAAACGGGTAGGATCGTACTCACCGGCGAATATTTTATGTCCGGCGACTTCGCCTGCGCTGAAGGCGCGATAGCGGCCGGGTGCCGATTCTTCGCCGGCTATCCGATAACGCCGGCATCAGAGATTGCTGAGAGGATGTCGGAGCGCCTGCCGGAAGTCGAGGGGGTTTTCATCCAGATGGAGGATGAACTGGCATCGATGGCGGCGCTGGTCGGCGCCTCATGGGCCGGGGCGAAACCGATGACCTCGACATCGGGGCCCGGTTTCAGCCTCATGCAGGAAAATATCGGCCTTGCAGCAATGATGGAGGCCCCATGCGTGATTGTGGATGTCCAGCGCGGGGGGCCGTCGACGGGGCTTCCAACGACGATGGGCCAAGGCGATGTTATGCAGTCCAGGTGGGGGTCTCATGGGGACTATGAGATCATCGCTTTGTCTCCATCTTCGCCGCAGGAAATTTTTGATCTTACTATAAAGGCCTTTAATCTTGCGGAAATCTACAGGGTCCCTGTCATTGTTTTAACCGATGAGGTCGTTGGCCATATGACCGAAAAAGTCGTCATACCCAAGGCCTCTGAAATAACGGTCGTCAACAGGAAAAGACCAAGTGGCCTCATCGAGGACTATCGCCCGTATCGTGTTACGGATGACGACCTCGTTCCGGCTATGGTAAGCGCCGGCGATGGATACGGCATCCACGCCACCGGACTCACACACGACGAGAAGGGGTACCCTGATGTGAGCCCGGAGATGCAGGAAGAGCTTATCCCACGTCTCGTCAATAAGATCCGGCTCAATGCCGGGAAAATCGCCGAATATGAGGAGCGGGAAATCGACGATGCCGAGGTTGTCATTGTATCCTACGGAATATCGGCCAGGACCTCGCTGGGCGGTCTTCAGTTGGCGAGGAAGCGTGGACTGAAGGTTGGATTCATGAAGCTTATTACTGTCTGGCCCTTTCCGGAGAAGAGAATCAGGGAACTCTCTGAGAAGGTCAAAGCCTTCGTTGTTCCCGAGATAAATCTGGGCCAGATAGCCCTTGAGGTCGAAAGGTGCGCCGGCGGAAAGGCAGAGGTCGTCCTGGTCTCGCGCGCCGGCGGCGCAGTGCACACTCCTGAAGAAATAGTCGAAGCCATAAGCGGGGTCATCCAATGAGCGAATTGGGAATTTACAGGGAAGTTAAGGCCGATACACACCCTCTTGACAAGTTCCTGAGGGAGGACAGGATGCCCCACATCTGGTGTACCGGGTGTGGGCTCGGGACCTCCATGAACTGCTTTCTGAGTGCCATAGAGAGGCTTGACTTCCCTCTCGATAAGATAGCGGTCATCTCGGGGATCGGCTGTACCGGGAGGGTCGCAGGCTACGTTAAGTTCGATTCTTTCCATACCACCCACGGGAGGGCGGTCCCCTTCGCGACAGGGCTTAAACTTGCCAACCCGGAGCTAAAGGTGATCGTCTACTCGGGGGATGGTGACCTGATTGCAATCGGTGGTAACCACTTCATACACGCCGCACGCCGCAACGTCGATATAACTATTATATGTGTCAACAACTTCAATTATGGCATGACCGGCGGACAGGTGGGACCGACCACACCTCTGGGGGCAAGGACCACAACCTCCCCGTACGGATGCTTCGAGCACCCGTTCAACCTTGTACACCTTGCGGCCGCAAGCGGGGCGGTCTATGTCGCCAGGTGGACAACACTCCAGGCGAGAAGGCTTGAAGGTTCGATATATGAGGCGCTTAATAAGAAGGGATTCAGTTTCGTTGAGATCGTCGCCCCATGCAGCACATCCTATGCGAGGAAGAACAGACTCGGTACCGGGCTTGATATGATGAAATACTACCATGATCACAGCATAATAAAGCATTTCTCCGACCCGGGGGAAGCCGAAATCACGATGGGGGGAGATATCGTTGTTGGGAAGTTTATCGATGTAGAGAAACCCGATTTTATGGAGAATATGAGGGAGGGGCTCTCACGTGCCCTGAAATGAAAAAGGAGCAGATAGAGCGATGGCCAGAAAGGAACTCAGGATAAGCGGTTTCGGGGGACAGGGGATAATACTTTCCGGCTATGTAGTTGGAAAAGCTGCCTCGGTATATGGCGGAAAAAATGCTTCGCTGATACAGTCCTACGGTCCCGAAGCACGCGGCGGTGCATCGAGGACTGAGGTCGTTATATCGGATGAGACCATAGATTATCCCTACGTGACAACCCCTGATGTGAGCGTTATTATGTCACAAGAGGCTTTCACGAAGTTCGGGAAGGATATCGGGGAAAACGGGTTGATGCTAATAGACGAGGAGCTTGTAGAACTCGATTCGACTCCGGATTTCGAATTCTACGGTATACCCTCCACGAGGATCGCCGAGGAGCTTGGCAGGAAGATAGTTGCAAATATGGTTATGCTCGGTTTCCTGGTGGGAGTAACGGGGATAGTAAGTACTGAGACTATGGAAAATTCCATAAGGACTTCCGTTCCCCGTGGCACGGAGGAACTGAACCTCAGGGCCTTTCACAAAGGGCTCGAGTATGGGATGCAGGTGAAACCGGCAGAGAAAGAGGGAAAAAATGCCTAAGCTCAAGATAGCCCTATATTGGACGGCAAGCTGCGGAGGTTGCGAAATCGCGGTCCTTGAGATACATGAAAAGATACTCGAACTGGCCGAAGCAGCCGATATCGTCTTCTGGCCGGCAGCCATGGATGCCAAATACAAAGATGTCGAGGCGATGTCTGATAACTATATCGATGTGACCCTGTTCAACGGAGCGATCCGCACGAGTGAGGCCGAACATATGGCGAAGCTCCTGAGGGCCAAATCGAAGTTTTTGGTCGCCTACGGCTCCTGCGCTACCGAGGGGTGCATACCAGCACTTGCGAACCTTCATAACAGGGAACAGATATTCGAATGGGTCTACCGTGGGACACCCTCTACCGATAACGAAGATGGAACCGTTCCCCAGACCCGCACTACGGCCCCTGAAGGAGAGCTCACACTCCCTGAGTTCTACGATACGGTGAAGACCCTTGCACAGACTGTACTGGTCGACTACTTCGTCCCAGGGTGCCCGCCGGTTGCCGAGCAGACCTGGGCCGTCCTTGAGAAGATAATAAAGGGAGAACCGCTTCCCCCCCAGGGTTCTGTCATAGGAGCTGGGGAGAAGACCGTCTGCGACGAGTGCGAGAGGAAGAGGGAAGAAAAGAAGATAAAGAAGTTCTACCGCCCCTATGAGAAAATACCCGAACCTGAGATATGCCTCCTGGAACAGGGCATAATATGCGCCGGGCCTGCAACCCGCTCGGGGTGCGGCGCAAAGTGCATAAAGGCCAATATGCCCTGCAGGGGGTGCTACGGTCCCCCTGACGGAGTGATGGATCAGGGTGCGAAATTCCTGGGGGCCCTCGCCTCGGTGATTGACTCGGATGATGAGAATGAGATAAGGAAAATACTTGATGGGATAGTCGATCCCGTCGGGACTTTCTACAGGTTCAGCCTGGCGGATTCCCTGATGAGGAGGAAGGTGATTAGATGAAGAAGATAAGTATCGATCCGATAACGAGGCTCGAGGGGCACGGGAAGATAGAGATCTTTCTGAACGATGAGGGAGATGTCGAGAACACATACTTTCAAGTTCCGGAGCTGAGGGGTTTCGAGAAATTCTGCCAGGGGCGCCCTGTCGAGGAATTGGCCCACATAACACCGAGAATATGTGGGGTCTGCCCGGAGGCTCACCATATGGCCTCTACCAAAGCACTCGATGCTGTATTCCATGTTGATCCCCCTCCTACGGCCAAAAAGCTCCGCGAGCTTCTATACAGCGCCTTCTATGTGAGCGATCACACGACCCATTTTTATATACTTGCCGGGGCGGACTTCGTCGTCGGCCCCGAGGCTCCTGTGCCCGAAAGGAACATCCTCGGGCTTATAGCGAAAGTCGGTGTCGATGCTGGGAAGAGGGTGATACGTGCCCGTGCCGAGACGGCCGAAGTGATATCTATCTTGGCTGCCAGGCAGGTCCACCCGATCTGTGGCCTCCCCGGTGGCGTGAGCAAGGGACTGAACAGCGAGGAACTTAAAAGGGTCAAGGAGGTGGCGGAAAACTCAATCGAGTTTGCCAAGTTTTCCCTCAAGGTCTTCGATGACATAGTCCTCGGGAACAAAGCCTATGTGGATATGATAACCAGCGATGCTTACACACACAAGACCTACTATATGGGCCTTGTGGACGAGAACAACAAGGTCAACTTCTACGACGGTAAGCTAAGGGTTGTCGATCCCGATGGGGAGGAGTTCGCCAAGTTCGATGCCGCAGATTACCTCGACCACATCTCTGAACATGTTGAACCTTGGAGCTATGTAAAGTTCCCGTTTCTTAGGAAGATCGGCTGGAAGGGATTCCATGATGGCAAAGAGAGCAGTATCTACCGTGTCGCTCCCCTTGCAAGGCTCAATGCAGCGGATGGAATGGCGACTCCATTGGCTCAGGCTGAGTATGAGAGGATGTACGATACGCTCGGCGGAAAACCTGTCCATGCTACCTTGGCGACCCACTGGGCACGCCTTATAGAGATAATGTACGCTGCAGAGAGGATGAAGGAACTCGCCGATGATCCGGAGATAACTTCTGAAAATATAAGGAGGATCCCCAAGGCGGTGCCTGACGAGGGAGTAGGTATCGTGGAGGCACCTCGTGGTACTCTTATCCACCATTACTGGACTGATGAGGAGGGGATGGTAGATAGGGTCAACCTCATAGTCGGAACCGTCAACAACAATGCTGCTATCTGTATGTCTATAAAGAAGGCGGCAGAGTCCCTCATAAAGGGTGGCACTGTGGTAACCGAAGGTCTCCTTAACAAGATAGAGATGGCCTTCAGGGCATATGATCCCTGCCTGGCCTGTGCCAGCCACAGCCTCCCGGGACAGATGCCCCTTGCGATCAGGATATACGACCGCGAGGGGGGACTTTTAAAGGAGATCTCAAGGCCGTGAAAACGCTTGTCCTCGGTCTCGGAAATGAGATACTTAGGGACGACGGCGTTGGGATCGTGGCCGTAAGGGAGATAGAGCGCAGGGTTAACCGCCCGGGCCTTGAATTTAAAGCCGCCTCGGTTTCGGGGCTAAGTATACTGGATCTTGTATCTGGATACGATAAGCTTATAGTGATAGATTCCATAAGGACCGGCAAAGGGAATCCCGGGGACCTGTATTCTTTCGGACTCGAGGAGCTTGAGGGGACCGAATATATGTCATCGCCGCACGCCATAAATTTCGCGACGGCTTTTGAGCTCGGCAGACTGCTTGATATCTCTATGCCGAGGTTTATCAGGATATATGCTGTGGAGGTCGAGGATAACGAGACTTTCGGGAATGACCTTTCGGAAAATATCCTCTGGAAGCTCACCCAGATCGTCGGAGAGATAATCGAAAGGGAATTCGAGGAGGGGGCTTATGAGGGTAAAGATCTCGAATAGGAAACTGCAGAGCGATTTCATAAGGAAGGTCGAGGATATATCCGGGCAGAACATATTCTCCTGCTATCAGTGCGGCAAGTGTTCCGCCGGGTGTCCCTCGGCTGACAGAGCCGATATTTCTCCGAGTGTGGTCATGAGGCTGATACAGCTCGGCCAGGAGGAAAGGGCCATTAACTCTGATATGATATGGTACTGTGCTACCTGTTTTACCTGCGATGTCCGCTGCCCCAGAGGTGTAGATCTCTCAAGGGTTATGGAGGCGGTAAGGCTTATAAGGCTCAGAAAAGGGACAAACTATGTGGAACCTTCTAAGATGACCAAGGAGAAGGTTGCGGAGTTTCCGCAGATAGCCCTGGTGAGCAACTTCCGCAAGCTGACAAGCTATTGATAACCCTTAAAATACAGAGGTAACGAAGTATGAAGCTCTTATACTACCCTGGATGCACCCTTAAGACCTCGGCAAAAAACTTCGAGGAATCGGCATTTGCCGCTGCCCGCGCCCTCGATGTGGAGCTTGTGGAGATCGAAAGGTGGAATTGCTGTGGGACCGTCCATTCGCTGGCCATGGATGATCTGATACATCATCTTGCCCCGATCAGAAACCTGATACGTGTGAGAGAGATGGGGGGAGACAAGGTTGTGACCCTCTGCGCGATGTGTTATCACACTCTGAAGAGGGCAAATCTGACCGTCAGGAACGATCGCGAGAAGCTGGATAAGATGAACAGATTCATGGACAGGGAGATCGACTATGACGGCAATGTCGAAGTGATCGACATGCTCGAGGTTCTGAGAGACATGGTAGGTTTCGACACGATATCTCAGAAGGTTGTAAGGCCCCTGGAAGGAATGAAGATAGCAGGTTACTACGGATGTATGCTGCTCCGTCCCGAAGAGGTAGCTTTGGACAACTTCGAGGAGCCTACCGTGCTTAGGGACCTTGTGGAATCAATAGGCGGCGAGTATGTCGATACACCCTACAAGACTGAGTGTTGTGGCTCTTACCAGACGGTAAACGAGCCCTATATAGTGGTCGAGAGGGTGGAAGCTATACTGTCGTCGTGCCAGGCTGAAGGGGCTGAGGCGGTGGTCACAGCTTGCCCTCTGTGCTTTTTCAACCTTGATAGGAGACAGAAGGACGTCGGTTTCAGGGAGATGCCAATTTTCTATTTCACCCAGCCTCTGGCCTTGGCGCTTGGGGCGGGGGAGGAGTCCATGGGGTTCGATCTGCACTACGTCGATCCGAGACCCTTCCTTGGGAAAAAGAAGCTCGTCCAAGCTTAGAGGGGATGTGAGGATGAAAAGAGTAGGTGTGTTTATATGTCATTGTGGACTCAACATCGCCGGGGTGGCCGATATCGAGAGGATAAAGAGAACGCTCCGGCAATGTGGCCGTGTGGCATATGTCGATGATTACCGGTACATGTGTTCCGAGCCCGGTCAGAAGCTCATAAAAGACGCTATCGCAAAGAACCAACTTGAAGGTTTCGTGGTTGCTGCCTGCTCACCGACTCTGCATGAACTCACCTTCAGAGAGGTAGCACGTAGCTCCGGTCTTAACCCCTTCCAGTGTGAGATGGCCAATATACGTGAGCAGTGCACCTGGGTTCACGACGATGGGGACATCGCCACCGAAAAGGCGATAAGGATAATAAAGACCGTAGTCGAGAAAGCGTATCTCAATCGCTCACTGGCGCCGATCACCGTCCCTGTGAAAAGAGAAGCGCTCGTGATCGGTGGTGGGATAAGCGGGATACAGGCTGCGCTTGACATCGCTAACAGCGGTTACAAGGTCACACTCGTTGAGAGATCGGCCTCCATAGGGGGACATATGGCACAGCTTTCGGAGACGTTCCCCACGCTCGACTGCGCGCAGTGTATCCTGACCCCCAAGATGGTGGAGATAAGCCACCATCCGAATGTGGAGATTCTGACTTTGAGTGAGGTCCAGGATGTATCAGGGTACGTCGGGGGATTTAATGTAAAAATCCTCAAGAAACCACGCTATGTCATAACTGATAAGTGCACCAGTTGCGGCGACTGCGTTGGGCCTTGCCCCGTCAATGTCCTTAACGATTTTGACAGGAACCTGAGCTACAGGAAGGCCGTCTACATACCCTTCCCTCAGGCGGTACCCAGCTCGTATGCGATTGATGCGGAGAATTGCCTTTCGATTATGCCCCTGGCCTGCACCAAATGCCGTGATGCTTGTGAAGCTGAAGCGATAGATTACGATATGCAGCCTGAAACTGTAGAGCTCGAGGTCGGGGCCATGGTTCTGGCCACAGGATACGATCTCTACCAGAAGGAGAAGATAGCAGAATACGGATACGGGAGCTACCCTGATGTTATAGATGGTCTCCAGTTCGAGAGGCTCCTCTCAGCCTCGGGCCCGACAGGGGGAGTTGTAAGGCGACCTTCCGACGGCAAGATCCCAAAGCAGGTCGCCTTCATAAGTTGCGTGGGCTCTCGCGATCCCGAGCATGGTTTCCCCTACTGCTCAAAGATATGCTGTATGTATACTGCGAAACATGCTATGCTTTATAAACATAAGGTGCCAGATGGTTCGGCGGCAATATTTTATATGGATATACGCGCAGGTGGAAAGGGTTATGAGGAGTTCATACAGAGGGCTACCGAGGAAGACAGAATCCTCTATATCCGGGGCAGGGTCTCGAAAGTCTTCGAGGAGAACGGAAAAGTTGTGGTCTGGGGCGTCGATACCCTGACAGGGATGAAGGTTGAGGTAGATGCGGACCTTGTGGTCCTTTCGATGGCCATGGTACCCAGTGCCGGTGTTATGGAACTGGCGGCTGATCTTAAGATCGCCACTGATAGCTATGGTTTCCTCAGTGAAATCCACCCGAAGCTTCGGCCCGTGGAGAGCCTCACTCCAGGAATATATCTCGCTGGCTGTGCCCAGGCTCCCAGGGACATACCCGAGGCTGTAGCTCAGGCGAGCGGCGCTGCGGCCAAGGCTATCTCGCTGCTGTCGTCGGATTTCCTGGAGCACGAACCGATAACGGCCGGGGTCGATGAGGATAAATGCAGCGGCTGTGGGGATTGCGTAAAAGCATGTCCGGTAA
>CAZTBA010000062.1:0-19184 GCA_964611725.1 uncultured bacterium | reverse complement strand
CCCTCTTCCTGCCAATCTCGGATGCTTCCTGGAACTCCTCAAGCGGACTGTCCGATATGAAGATCTTCCTGACGGACAGGGGGATCTCCGAGCTCAATCTGAGGTTCCATGGGACACCCTCCCCCTTCACGAACGACGTGCTTGAAAAGCGAAAAGTAAGGGTTGTCCATTTCGAGGTGTCTAAGAGATATCCTATCTGTCTCCCGCCGGATACCCCGTTTACAATGAAAAAACCCATGTCCTCGTCGAAATATTCGACGGTTATGTAGATGTCTTCTCCCTCGATGATTTCGGGATCGAGTTCGAGGAAGATCGACCCGGCAGATATATCATGCTTTCTGGATAGACCTCTCTCGAATCCGCCGGATGTCATACTATACTTAATATGCTTCATCCTCCTGCACACCCTGCCACCTATATGCGATGGCTCGGTCCTCCCGTCTTCAGGCGTACCCTCCTTACCTTCGGGACAGAGCTCGTGGAGCTTGATCCCCTTCTCGGTGTTCCTCTTCCCAAATTTTATATGGGCGGTTTCCACAGTTTTCCCCTCTTCCCATCGAATCGTAGATTTAGAAAGCCTGCGATCTCAGATCTCCAATTTAGAATTTCAGAAGTACTATCTCCCTCGGAGGTATACTGACCGAGAGCCCTTCACTGAGATCTCCCGAGACCTCACCTGCCCCGAGCTGGAAGGTCACTTTCCTTTCGGCAGCCCCGATCGCTTCATATCCCGACAGCTTCACCGTTACGCAGTCATCGTTGAAGTTTTCCAGAACCAGGACGCCAGGGGTGAAAGGATAGACGCCGACCCTGGATGGGGATTCTACCTTTAGTCCGAGGGTGTCAAGAGCCAGAAGGCGTAGCCTGTCGAGCAAAAGTTGTGGGAGACCTATCATGCTCACGAGAACAGGGATGTTCAGGTACTCCTCAGCAAGGTAATCGTCCCTCGAGAAAGTCCGTGCGCTCAGAACGAAAAATTTTCCGCCACCGGTTTTATTTAGCGTGAGCACAGGTATGTCACGTCCTGAAACGTTAACGCTATCTGGATTTGCGAGCTCCCCTTTCCTTGCATATGCCAGTATCTGTGCTGAATCCGGATTGAGGTCGCCCACAAGCTCTATCTCGTTTTCTGCAGCGGACTCCCGGCCATCGACGGAAAACACTTTTACCCTTGTCTTAACACCACCTGTAGCGTAACTGTGATATCCGGCCATGGAAGTCATTTCGCTTTCATGCTGGAGCCTCTTCAGCAATCCGGGTGTGGCTATGATCGTTCCCCCGCTTTCGAGGAGCCTTCCCATCTTCCGAATGATTCCGGGATCGGATGAAGCGTGTTCGGTGAGTATAAGCGATCTTGCGTCCTCCGGGAACTCGGCTGATGGGATAAGCGGGAGACCGAGCATGCCGAGATAATCGAAGATGAACATCTCGCTTCCGCCATCGGCATTCGCAGGCTTGTATGTATGGACACCGACCGGAGCTGTCCCATCAAGCGAATCCGCAAGCTCGAACAGGAAAGACATCCTTTCCCTGAGTTTCGACAGATTAGGATCGGAAGGTCCGAACCTATCCGGAAAGTAACAGAACAGTATTATATCCCTCGCTCCTGCGAGGATGCTCTGGTAAGCCTGCTCGAGGTACACGGCCGGGTAGCACTCTATGTCATCATACCAGGCCCCCAGAAGTTTTCCTTTCGCCAGCGAGCTCATCCATCTGTAATGGAAATAGGCCTGATACTGGTAGGTGTAGCCGTAGTCGAGGGTCTCAGGGTCCCTGGTCTCGGTACCCACCCAGACCCCATCGGCGATCTCCGTTTCCCTATCCTGGTCGTATCCCAGGTCCATCATCCTGTCGTAATACTGAGGGTACTTCACAATGACCCTGAAATTCGGATTTACCTCTTTCCCGGGGCGGACTATGTGCTTCAAAAGGACATCTGCCAAAATCCGTCTCCTGAACTCGCCCCAGGATTCGCCTTCGCCTTTGGATTCCTCACACTTCGGACACCTGCAGGCTGTCATAAAGAAGTCGTCTATTATAAGCTCATCGAAGAGTTTGGCACCAGACCTGACGACGCTCTCGACATCCCTTCTGGTCTTGTCATGGGAGTAGCATGTCCACCAATTGGTCCTCGTCTCCTGTTCTTCCGGGCATACCCCAAAACCCTTTGCTCCGGTTGGAGTTATGCCACACTTCACATCAAAGCCTTCCCCGGTAAGGTAGTCCCTCGCTCTCTTCAAGAGCTCTTCCCCGGGCCTGTGTCCTCCCCTGTAGAGGTCGAGGTATATCCCTGTCACTCCGGTTGATTTGAGAAGTGCTGAAGCTTCTCCGAGGCCCTCCTCGGATGAGAAGTACCTTTCCACAGATGAGGCCGTCACATAAACGCTGAATCTCAAGAGATCCTTCTTTGACAAAGCGAGCTTCCAGAGATCTTCCATATTTACCGCTCCGTTTTAAAGGTAGGTGAAAATTTCATCGAGAGAGTGTACGGTCACACAGTTTCTCTTTTGGCCACTCCTGTTCCTGTCGATCCATATCGGGGTGATTCCGGCATCCGCGGCCCCAAGGACGTCCGCCTCATAGGAATCACCTATGTGTAGGGATTCGGGGGGAGATGAGCCCATGAGTCCGAGCGCCATATCGAATATCTTTCTCCCCGGTTTGTCGCATTCAGCTTCCCTCGACGGAAGGATAACATCGAAAAAACTTGTGATCCCAAGGCTATTGCAGTACCTGCGCAGCGTTGGGGCATCCCAGTTTGAGATTATCCCTGTCCTGTAACCGAGCGATCTGACCCTCTGCAGGGTTGGGATGGTCTCGGGGTATATCTCAAAGGGAAAGATCATCGACCTGTACATCCTCCCGGCAACGAAATCGACGTCAGCTACCGGAGGGAGTGCGGATTCCGCGACATGCCTGCACCAGAAATACCAGTGTTTTTCGTTTTTTGGCTTTCTGTATCCATATTTCGAACGGAAGCCACTTACATACCCTTCGGCTTTCTCCATACCGAGGATTATACGCTCATCCCTCGGCGAGAATCCGAGCTTTCTCAGGAAGTTTCTTATGTTCTCAAGCCTTGTGTAAGCTGAGTAGGCAAGTGTCCCTCCGAAATCGAGAAAAATTGTCGTTATCCCTCCAGGCATGGGTCCCCCTTCAAAATTGATGTTAAATCTAAACCGTGGCTACATGCAAGTCAAGATGTTTCCTTCTGTGTGCTGCCAAAAAGATCGGGCCTCCACGCAGGTGGAAGCCCGATATGGAAATACGCTGTGGTGACATGCCATCTCTCTGGAAAAAGCCTCGAGAGCTTCTGGGGAGCCACTGGTTTGCTGAGGAAGCTTCCGATGAAATAGAAGGCCGCACATCCGATAAGTACTTAATGGAGTCGGTAGTATTTGTGCAGTTCCCAACTGCCGCTGGCTCCAGATCTTGGGGCAAGATGAAGGTCCTGTTCAGGTAATATCCGACGAGTCTCCTGGCCTCCTGTGGGAAAGTCCAGGGACCTCGGACCTGCATAAATCCCTCCAAACTATCACATTTTACTCATATGGCGCTTGACTTGAGAAGATGATTTGCTTAAATTTTCGTTACAGACCTGATTCCAAGCTGAGCGAAAACCAAATCGCAATGGGGAAATAGGCAGATGAGCAGATTTGATTGCCCTTCGGAACCGCTTGAGCTAAGGGGACTTATTGCGAAAACGAGGAAGGTCTTTTGGGTGGCACTTTTGGCCGCTCTGGGGGTACACCTCGGAATTACGCAGGTTGGGGTTGTCCAGGAAGAAGAGAGGGCTGTAAAACCGCTTACAACGAAATTTATAAAGCGTGAACCTCGCCTCGTGAAGCCCCTTGAGCTCAAGAAACGCCCTGAGCCGAAACCCCGGCCTATGAAGAGGAAAGTTGTGACAGTAAAAGCAAAGATAAGCCGGAGGGATATGTTCCAGTCAACAGCGCCGCCTCTCAAAGTGCTCGATAGCCTTGCGAAGCCGAAGGGAGGGGTTGTAAGGACGGTTTCATTCGAGCCTGTCCGGCTTGAGGGCTATTTCGGTTCCGGCATAATAGAAGGTGATAAGGAACCTGAAAAGAAGATCGATATATCGCTTGAAATGCTTGACATAGAAGACCTTGATACCGGCGAGTATTACGCTATGGTCATACAGGACCCAACCGATAAGAAGAAGATAAAGGGTTTCTTCCATCTCGCGATTGCGTACCCTCAACATGCAGCGAGGGGTGGAACTACATACAACGAATTCCCTCCGGCCTTAAAGAGGCTGGCGGAAAAGATGAACAAGTGGACGGACGTAAAGGTCAACATTGCTGAATCCTTCCCTATGTCGGATGGAAAGCTTTTCAAAACGCCTTTCGTTTTCTTCGATGTGAGCCATCAGTTCCAGTTCAGATTGACGTCGTACGAAGCCGAAAACCTTGGGAAATATATGCTTTCAGGCGGGTTCTATCTGGCAGATGACGGTTGGCCCGGGATCGGGCTTGCGGACGATATAAGCTCGAGACGGACGATAATAGATGCGCTTGAAGCGGTTGGCAAGATAAAGGATATAGACTGGAATTTCGAGAAGCTTCCGAACGATCACCTCATATATCACAGCTACTATGATTTCTCAGGGGTTCCGGTATGCGGCGACTGGATACAACACGCTGGTGCACTTATCGCAGCCCCCTATCCCTGGCTCGAAGGTGTAATCATAGATAATCGAGTCGTGGCCATAATGTCCAACAAGGCTTTCCAGGATGCATGGGGGCTGAACGGTGGAGCTGTAGGTGCCCTTGGACAGCTCGGACTCAACCGGTGCTACCAGATGGGTATAAACATACTGATATTCGCGCTCACCCAGGAGGGTTCGATCACAAGACAGGTTATGAAGTGGTTGGAATAGCACTTATTTCAGTTGATAATGAGACTATTTCTTCTGTCCGTAGAAGATATCCACAATTAACCCCTGTCTTATAAGCTCTCAGCGGTCAGCTATAAGCAGTCAGCAAAAGCTGAGAGCTGATGGCTAAACGCTTATCTCGATTAGTATCATCTTCAGGTGAAGAAGGTATAAGGTCTCGATTATGATCCGGATAGGCAGTGACCTCCACGAAGGCTATGTGTGGTAGGCATTACCCTTTTCATCCCCATCGGATGTATGACATGTAAGCATATCTGCCACTAATTCCGCATCTTTTTTGATCTCATCGTCCTCGGTCCATCCTACCGCAAATATCTTGTTGTCATCCTCGCAGTGCCAGACGAAGCTGTTCCAGTTCCTGTAATACCTGGGACGCCTCGACATAAAAGGTGGCAGATGAAGCCTTAGCTTCTTACCCTTACCCCTCATAGTGAAGGCATTGTTGTGACCTTTCATAACCATCGGCTCAACATCGTACAACATATCCCTCTCTTTTGCGTCAACTATATCCTCCCACCACCTCTCAAGCATCCTCTCTTTAAGCAGTACGTTAGCCATGCTCCAACGCTCGACTTCAAGCCTTTTCTTTCCGTAGTTAAAGAGGAAACGTATGTGTCCTGACTGGAGATCGTAATTTTCAAGATCATACCTTGCAGGTATCTGGAAAGTCAATCCATAAAGCGACCAGAGGTTCATATCTCCGAGAGAATGGTCCTCAAAAGTTTTCAGTATCTCAATGGCCTGCGACTTATGCCCCTTGTCAGACGGAAAGAAAACCTGTACCACACTGCTTTTCTTGCAGACACTGCAGTACATCACGAAACCATATGCCTGTCCACGGCTTTCCCAGTGGAAGGTCCGTATCTCCCTTTCATCGCCTATATCTTTGTCACTCAATAACCTTATTCCCTCTTCCGACTCGAAGTAGTCTCCCTTCTTATCTGCTTCCTTCCTCAGGGTCGAAAGATAGTTTGAAAGTGACTTGTCGATATCAAGGCGCTTTTTCGCTCTGCTCCACCTGATTTCCGCCCTTATGTTTTCCTCATCGTCCAGCCGCATGTAGGTTGATTTCTCAGATATGTCTATAGCGCCAAGCTCCCAGTCAAGCGGAACCTTAAGCCTCACACCTTCCCAGGAGAAGTGTTTTAGATTGGCCATCCTCTTTTTGGGTATTCCCTTTGCCATGATTCCTTCCTTCCTATAATTTTGAAGTTGACAAAACCGAGGCTTTTGCCTTTATTTTACCCGTTAATTGTCCCTTGAGGCTCAAAAAGGAGAAAATATGGAGATATTTCCGTTCAAGCCTGGTATGAAATACGATGTCTATCCCTTAATAAAAAGGGAAATGATCCATGACTATCTCACCGATAAGCTTATAGATGAGAAGATATGGCTCGATCCAAACTTCAATGGAGATCTCGCCCTCGTGGCAGCCGAGGGGGGTATAGCTATAGGCTTTATATTCGGTGTGCTCCGTGGGAAGATCGGACACATAAAGTTCACAGTGGTCGAGGGGCCACACCGCAGGAAAGGGATCGGGAGTACGCTCCTTGAGGAGCTTGAGGACCGCTTTAAGGACCTTGGGGCCAGCTCGATCCGTATAAACGGCAGTGCTCCGAACTACCTTAACCCCGGTCTCGATCCCCGTTATACGGAGGCCTACGTTTTTTTCTCGGAGAGGGGCTACAGAGTCACAGGAACAGATATCAACATGAGTGTTGATCTCAATCAGAATTTTGACACTTCTGAAAGGGAAAGGGAGCTCCTTTCCGAGAGTACGGAAATACTCAGGGCCACCACTGAGGATAAAGAACCTGTACTCGACTTCGTAGCCAGGACATTTCCCGGGTGGAGGGACGAGGTCTACGTAACCTTCGGCAACGATCCGATAAGCATACATATAGCTAAACACAAGGGAAAACCCATTGCTTTCTCCGCCTACGATGCCAACAATATCGGCACGGGATGGTTCGGCCCTATGGGAACCGATCCGAACTTCCGTGGCAAAGGCATAGGAGGAATTCTTCTCAAAAGATGTCTCATAGATATAAGGAACCAGGGTCACACCAGGGCCGTGATACCCTGGGTGGGCCCGATCGGCTTCTATGCTAAAGAAGTTGGCGCCAACATTTCACGCCTGTTCTGGAAGATGGAGAAAGAACTGACCGCAGGGTCGATGTAACCTGTCATTCTACATACTGCATCACCTGATGGGTTATAGATCCTTCCTGCGTTAATGCAAACACTATTATGTTTATACATATATGAAGAGTTCTCTCCATCTGTTGGTCAAGCCCGGCAAAATTTCCCCATATCTCAACGTAATCCTTGTTGGTCATTATACCCAGAAGCTTGTTGTCCACAAACACCCCTTCAAGGTAATTGTAAGGCCCTGTAAGGTTCCCATCCCACCACTCGTGGCCCGTTGGTGGGCCATCGTTGAAATCGAAGTAACAATGGTATAACAGGTGGTCGTTGGGGATATTCTCGAAATCCCAATCCCGCCCATGCACTACTCCAACAGCAGCAAGGGCATCCTTGAACATCTTCCTCAGTGCCATATCGCTGGCGCTCACACCCTTGTTGGCCCAGTCATCATCTGCAAGCATGAAACCACCGGCAAGGAAGTATTGGCCGAGGTTTGCAGCCTCGATATCCGATAGCTCAAAGAATGTGTGCGAGGATATATAAGCCCACGGGACCTTGAAAAGTTCGGGCGAATCAAGCGGTATGACAGGCCCGATCTCGGCTTTGATACCGGTATACCTGTTGATGGCCCTGACAATGTTAGGTATCGCCCTGAAGGCGCCGTTGTAGATCGATCCCCTGCTAACTGAGCTCAGAAAATTCCTCTCCCTCCACTGGCTCTTGGGGTAAATAGGTGAGAGGTGAAAGTACCCCTTTATCTTCTTTTTGTCCCGGGGATCCTGCAGCACCATGGCGTGATATTTCCCGGTATTTAACGCATCGATATCCAGCATCTCCAGCGACATGTCTACCTTCTGTTCCGGCTCCTTCCTCTCGGCCACGTCTATCGAGTTGAACTTAACCTCAAGATCTGTCAAAATAGTCCTGACCTTCCCGGAAATGTCAGCCCTCGGCTTGACAAGGCTGTCTAAGACCTTGAGAGGTTGGGAGGGAGCGGAAAGGTCTCTCCTAGCTGCCTTTATCCTTACAGGGATCGGTTTCCTTCTCATCGGCCGCTGCTTCGGTTTGGGAAGCTTTCGGAACTCGAGTGGCTTTGCAAGGCGTGGCTCCCTCTTCACAAATTTGGTGGTAAGCGGCTTGGCTGCCTTCTCACCTTCTTCCTGAATCCTGATCCAGAATGCCCCGATATGCGCTGAAAGCGCCAGAAGCAGCGCGAGCGCGAGCCTCTTTCCGGTCTCACCGATGAGGTATTTCAACGAGAGGATAGAAGATGGTGAGGAGAAACGTCCCATAAGAACTGTCCTTTCAAAAAATGGTCGATCTCGCTACAGCGTAAAATAAAGTGGGGTCAGGACATAGTCAAGGAAATTGTCGGATCAAACCTCGACCTCCAACCGCTCTGGATCTCTCACAGCTTCGGTGCCCGCTGAAAGTGACATCAAATGAAGAGATCCCGGAAGCCCACAGCCGGAAGGTCCAGGAGTCCCAAGTGTGATTCAAATTTGCTGGTGTACTTATTTATCTTGACAAGGAGGACAGTTTTACTATATTGGAATTTAGGGGAAGGCTCTTAAAATGCATTTCAACAAGGGCCAAAGCTTAGCAGAGTTTTAAGCTGCGTAAAAGGCGGTGATGTAAGTTCCAAAATTAAGCCCATCAAATATTCCCTATAGGGGATTATGAGGGGGCTTTTTTATTTACGGTTTGTGAATTAAGACCTCGACAAAGGCACCGTGTTCGAAAGGATGTTTCGCAAACCGGCGAGTTCTCATCTAATCGACATAGGAAGATGTGGTAAAGCTAACAGCATCTAGATAGTATCAGGAAATGAGCAGGAATGGGTGCTATGAGGACATCTGAAGCTATTTGTATGTTCAAAATACTTTTCCTATCGCCTTGAAGGAGGGGATGAAAATGGCTTACAAAGGGGTATGGCATGGTTGTTGGGAGGATCACTCCTGGGGATCGAGAATGGCCAGACATATGAATTCAATGGGTGTTAACCATATAATTGCTGCTTATGAATCTCAAGGGGGCATCATCCATAGGGAGAAGGACATTCGCAATTGGATAGAGTCCCATAGTGAGAGTTTCCGCCTGGCTCCCTATGGATATAGAGTCTCCAGGACAGTCGATGGAATTGTTTGGAAGATTATGAGAGATTGGGTGGAAGCACCTACTGACTTCTATTCAGAAAGTGATGTGCAGGATGGTGTCAACGAAATTTTGGACTTTTTTCCGCCCTTCGATCCACTTTCAGGCTATGTCATCTATGAGGAGAACTATATAATCGACTGGTATAAAGGCAGCCCTTACTTTAATACTGTTATCGAGACAGTCCATAGCAGATCAGGCTTTGGGAGTAAGGATCTTATTGTGGTTGGAAATATGAACGAACAATATATCCCAGAATGGGTTAGGAATAAAACTTGGAGCTATGACGAGGGGCTTATGATGCATGAGAGTTATCAATGGTCTACTAGTCAATCAATCGAAATGGCAGTGCTCAAAATGGAGAATGATTGGCGAATGGTTGCTGATATGGCCCTTGCAGGCTCCGGGAAATGCCGCTGGGTTGGAATAATTAATTGTCACCAATCTGCCCCTTATAGATATCCCGATAAGAAAGAGCTTCTTCTTTCCGTACTGGGTCCTCTTGCCCATGGGGCTATAGGAACCGCCGTATGGCATTATGACTCTAATGATGGAAGTGGGCTTTATGATTCTTCCAGTCCTAGGACTAACTTGAGGTCTGCATTTACGCGTCTTGATCAGATAGACGACCTTCTTAGTGTCTATGACTTCTATGGCTATTCGTATAATACGGAGGGAAGCTCCTACAAGGACCTTACTCAGGTCTGGCCTGGCAGCTTACTGAAACGTGTAGAGGCTGGTGGTTGGGCTTGGCATGAGAAGGTTGAGGTCTGCAAGTTCAACGGTGGACCGTTGGAGACTTACGTCATCTGTAACCGTGATCCTAAGTATGCGAATAAAAGAGATGTAACGATCCATCTTACCGATAAGTACATTGTAAGGGTTGACGGCTCTGAGCTTCATGGTGGCCCTAAAGATTCATATACATTTCAGCTTCCGAAAGGGGATGTAAAGGTAGTTCAGGTAACATAAATAAGAATCTCTTTGGAGTTTCTTCGGGTGCCCATCTAACGTCCCATTTCTATAGAAGTGGGACGTTTTTTCGCACCTTAGAGTGACATTCGAGCATAGCTGAAAGTTTCAGCTTTCAGCGAGGAATCCCGCAGTTCTTGACAAAGCTGATTTTACATTTTAGATTCAGAGCAGAGCGTTCACAGGGGTTGACCTCATAAGTGGAAAGCAGATTGAAGGTGAGATCGAGTTGAATCCGCTTGATTCCTTCGTTGTGGAGTTTTAAACGATTGGAGGGCAAGGTGAAAGCCATAGTCGTGGGTAATCCTGGCTGTGTGGAGATAGCCAGGATCCCCATGCCCATGCCTAAGAGAGGGGAAGTGCTCATAAAGGTAAAAAGTGTCGGGATCTGTGGATCGGATTTAAACGTCTACCTCGGGACCCATCCATTCGCGTCCTATCCGAGAATACCGGGTCATGAGGTCTCGGGGGAGATAGCGGAATCTTTCAGCGATACTTTCAGCGTAGGGGATAAGGTATGTGTCGAACCGTATTTTAATTGCGGAAGCTGTTACCCTTGCAGGCGGGGCAGGAAGAATTGTTGTGAGAACAACCGCACTATGGGAGTCCAGCGCGACGGCGCCCTTTGTGAATATATAGCGGTGTCCGCTGATAAGGTTTTCAAATCGGAGGGTAACCTCAGCTATGAGGAACTCGCCCTCGTCGAGCCCATATCCATAGGGACCCACGCCATAAAGCGCTCAGGGCTTGGCTCTGGAGAAAGCGCACTGGTTATAGGAGTGGGGCCCATAGGGCTCGGGGTGGTTCAGGTGGCGAAGCTCATCGGCGACCGTGTTATGGCCTCTGATATAAATCAGGGCAGGCTTAAGCTTGCGGAATCACTCGGGGCGGATCACACCGTGAACCCTGAGAGGGAAGATCCAATGGCAGTGGTTAAGGAACTCACCGGGGGAGATGGAGTGGATGTCGTCTTTGAGGCGAGTGGATCACCTTTGGGATTTCTCAGCGCGATAGATTCCACCGCCTTCGGTGGGAGGATTGTGCTCATAGGCACTGGCGCGGAGGAGGTCAGTTTCTCACACCCGGTCGTGGTGAAAAAGGAGCTTGATGTATTGGGAAGCAGGAACAGCCTGGGCGATTTCCCGGAAATTATAATGTGGATGGAGAAAGGGTATATAGATCCATGCGCCATGATCACAGATCGATATTCATTCGGGGATGCAGATAAAGCGCTTAAGCTCGCGGATATCCCGGAGAGGAACTTCGTTAAGGTCATGGTGAATTTCCCGGATTGACCACGAGTATGATGTGAGGGCGACCGGCTGGCCGCCCCTGCTGAGGCTAGTGAAATTTTGAGGGTCTCGATCGCTTTTATCTCTTCTCCTGGTATTCTATACCATACCTGCGTTTTGAGAGTAAACTGGGCTCTTCAGAAACGCCTAACGGGACTTCTCTACACCGCATGGTAGAAAAGAAATCAGCTATCCGAAAGATAGCCGATTTCAAAACGAGAAACTTTCTATGATGGGTTTCTAAACCTTCGGGAAGAAAGCAAAGACGATATCCAAAGGTATCTCACCGATATTCTTGAGGAGATACTGAGCTGCGGTATCCAGGCAGAAGCTATCACCTTCCATAAGCGTGTAGACATTGTCATCCACCGTGAGCTCCAGCTTTCCCTTGATGATAATGCCGGTCTTGTAGCCCCGCTGTAACTCCTCTTTCTTCTCATACCTTCCCCCAACCTCGAAGAGGATACGGCTCACCGCGAAATTGCTCACAACGCCGGAGGGAAGTATGTCGTCAAACTTCGTCCTGTGATACTCGTCGGCGAGGATCGACCGATCGTCCCTCTTGCTTATGAGGGCTCCGCCCTTGATGTCCTCAGGATCGAAAAAGCTTCTGACGGATACGTTCATAACCTTCGTCAGCTTGACAAGGACATTGAGCGAGGGAGAGTTTCTACCCCTCTCTATCCTTGACAGATAACTTGCCGAGAGACCGACCTTGTCCGCAAGGACTTCCAGGGTCATCCCTGAGTTAAGGCGAAGCCTCTTTATCCGCTTCCCTATCTCTTGCTGGAGTTCTCTATTTTCCATCTTACCCCCGTCGATTTAGATTTGAGATTTACCGCTGCATCGGACAATTTCGGCCGTACAGCGGCTGGCCCTTTTGAAACCTTCCCTGGTGCTTTTAGCTCAAAAAGCTTATTAATTCTTTCTTAATATAAAAGAACGGGAACTATTTGTCAAGCCCTCTGATCTCAAAAATTATAGTGTCCTAAATTAGAAATATCTTGCGACACTAATGGCTTCTTGTTATGTTTACGGGGAATTTTCAAGAGAAGGAGAGGTGACAGAAATCGAATTTGTGGATCTTGTTCTGCGGATTGCCGTTGGGGCTGTAATAGGCTTGACCATAGGGATGACAGGCATAGGCGGAGGTGTCCTGGTAGTTCCGTCCCTTATACATATAATCAAGGTCCCACCCGTCTCGTCTGTTGGCACTGCTTTCCTATATGCCCTGATGACCAGAGTATACGGGACCTATGAGCATTTAAAGCTCAACACTTTGAGGAAGAGGACAGCATTTTATTTCATCGTCGGCAGCGCCCCCGGGGTTATGTTAGGGTCCCTGGCTGTGAATTACCTCTCCGGACATAGCGACCGTGCTGCGTTCGACTTCACGCTTCAGGCCTTAATCGGAATCATTCTCCTGGTGACTTCCGTTGCACTTTCGCTCCGTCTTGTTGGATCCCTCAGAGGAAAAGAGAGAAGCTATTACAGCCCACCCGAGTTATTCCCAAGGAAGAGGAAGATAATGGGAGTTATCGCAGGGTTTGCGATCGGCGTGCTTATAGGGATGACCTCTATAGGTGGCGGAGTATTGATAATACCGGTTCTTATGGCATTCTTCAAACTTACCCCCGAGGATACTGTGGGGACGAGTATAGCTGTATCGGTGGCGCTGGCTGCGGTAGGCTTTACGGTCTACTTTTCCTACGGAAACGTTAAGTCGGCTGTAGCGATACAGATGTTCATCGGATCAATCCCTGGGGTCTGGCTCGGCAGCAGACTGTCGGTCAAAATCCCGAGGCGAGTGCTCGAACTGGTAGTTGTAGGAATAGTGATATTAAGTGCTGCTGTCATGTTTATCGGAATGTAGTAATACCATTTAGAAAGTAATTGCTTCAGCTTGTTATGATCGACCATATCAGGACTTGCAGAATTTAGAGGGAGCCGTAAAATGCCCAAAAAATACCTGAATTTTGCCTGGTTGTTTCTCTCTGGAACAGCTTTGGTAGCTTCTCTGGGGTTGGTTGAAACCTGTTGCGGGGCGGAGGTCAGGAACGGCCTCCATTTCACTGGTGTGGGTGACCCCGGAATAGGCGATACGAACTCAGCACACGGTATGCTCGCAGTCGATTACGATAACGACGGGTGGGTTGATATTTATGTAGTGAGTAAAAAGAGAGATGAGTCAAAACCTTTCCAGGAGGTCCCCTATGACAGCAATTTCCTGTACCGCAATAACGGCGATGGGACCTTCACGGATGTCACAATCGAGTCGGGTGCGGCAAGCTATTACAACGGGCACGGAGGAGTTTTCTTCGACTATGATAACGATGGCGATCTCGATCTCTTTGTCGCCAACTGGAACGATTCCCTGAACGATCCCAACGAGCTTTTCAGTAACAATGGTAAGGGGATTTTCACGAATATCAGCTCCGAGGCTGGCCTTGATAAGGTCAATAACGGGATGAGCCACGATGCGACCGCCTTGGACTTCAACGGCGATGGCTTCCTCGATATAGTTGTCACCGATGCCAGGGATACCACGATGCTCCTGAAAAATGACGGTCATGGAGTCTTTACTGATGTTGCTGCAGAATCGGGTTTCGGATATACCGAGCGTCCTCACACAACCATTGGGGTCGATTACGATAACGATGGTGATGTAGACCTATACATACCGGACTGGCAGCCATACCCGAACCGGCTCTACCGGAATAACGGTTTCGGAGTTTTCACGGACGTGGCGGCGGATGCCGGTGTAACTTCCGGGGAGATCCATAGCGCGCATTTCGTCGATTTCAACGGCGATGGCTTTCTCGATTTCATAGCGCCCAACTCCGATGCCGGAGACCCGAGCGTTCTCTTTATAAACGAGACTGGCGAAAGCTTCCAGGATGTAACCGCCGAGTCCGGGATATGGCATCCTCAGTCCAGGACACACTCGATGCTCTGCAGGGATTTCGATTACGATGGTGATGTGGATGTCTTTATGCCCGATGGGAGTGGAAGCTCTCTGTTTTTCGAAAATCTGGGCCATGGCACCTTTCGGGAGATATCTTCGCAGGTGGGACTATCCGAGGTACCATACTCCAAGGGGTCGGCCGCCCTGGATTACGATAATGACGGCGATCTCGATATCTGTCTCGCTGTGGACAATGTTCCGAACCTGCTCTACGCCAACGACGGTACCCCAAACCATTGGCTGAAGGTGAGGCTTGCAGGTACTGAAAGCAACAGCTTTGGTGTTAACGCCAGGGTCAGGCTCGTATCAGGCGGGCGCGCACAAGTTCGCGAGATGTTCTCAAGCAGGGGACATCAACAGGATCCCTATGAACTCGCCTTCGGGCTTGGTGATATGACCTCCGTGGATTCACTTGTGGTTTACTGGCCGAGCGGCAACAGGGATGTTCTAACCGGGATCTCTACAGATCAGGGGATAAGGATTTTTGAGGGAAGCGGAAGCTACAGCGTCTACCACTTGAAGTCCGAAGTGGAGCCAAAGGAGATCCCCGGGGATGGCAGGACTCCTCTTTTGGTGAGTGTTCCGATGTTTCACCTCCCTGATCCCCACAGTGTGAAGATAAACCTCAGTCCGATCGGTGGCCCGAAGGATGCCGTTATGTTCGATGATGGGACGAACGGCGATGCCAATCCTGGAGACGGTATCTATTCCCTGCAGACCGTTGCAGATCCCTCAACCGTACCTGGCACAAAGATCCTCGGGATTAATATAGAGTATGGATTAACGGAAAAAGCTGTTTCCGGTGTCCAGTTGGCAGTTTACCCTTCGGATGACCTTTACATATATAGGGATGACCTCTCCCCGGGATGGGATGTCTTAGTTAGAAATACCGAGGTAGATCTGAAATCCACAGATTTCGTTTACGATGGCAACTACTCCTGCGCGATCACCCAACCGGGCCAGCTCGGATCAGCCACATATGCAGTTTCAGGCCCTTCGGGGTTTCAGACTTTTGGTTATAAAAGCCTTGAGTTTGAGTTAAACCCGGGCAATTCTTCATTTGTAGATGTGTTGATCGGAAATATCGCCATCAGTGGGGATCTCGGCATCGACCTTGAAAATCCGATCTGGCAGACAGTCTCCATACCGCTTGAGGAGGTCGATGCTTCTGGGACCCTCAGTTTGATAAAATTTTCGATCTATGGAACCGGGACCTTCTATGTCGATAACCTCAGGATAGGTTTGGCCTCGTCTGGCTTGGAGTCGGCGGTAGCAGGGATACCCTACAGATTTGAGCTGTTGAACTATCCCAACCCCTTTAATTCCGGAACTTCGATTTCATACTCGGTCCCTATGGGAGGCTGGGCTGAGGTTAAAATATATGACCTGATCGGTCGGAGGGTGAGATCGCTCCAGGAGGGCCCGGTTAGTCCGGGAAGACATACCGTCTTCTGGGATGGAAGGGACAGTTCTGGCAAGCAAGTTTCGAGCGGAATTTATATGTGTGTGCTTAGGTCTTACAGCGGAGTAAAGATACGTAGGATGGTACTTCTAAAATAGTATCATATGACCATATGAGGTTATATGTACTTGAAAAACAGCGGGTTTTCAGGCATAACCATGAGAATGGGATGGGGTAAGAGGACATAAGATGCCGTAGAGTCATTTTATGTCCTCCCTCATTCCCATGTGTCCGGCTATCCCTGGTCAGGTTGCACCCGTGCAGAGCCTGCTTCCGTTTCACCGGATGGTTGTAAAGTACATTGTTTATCTGAGAAGTCAAAGTTTTTTTTCGATTCATCGTTTTGCCTTTTCTGATGGACTTTCTCTGGAAGCAGATCGACATATTGGTGTATGACACGTTTTGAGAGTCTGGTAAGTTGACTGATTTGATCCAGATCAGTAATGGCGTGTTTCCAGAGCAATTCAACTCGATGGTAATCAGTGATATAGCGATCAATAGCTTCATTGCTGTGTTGTGTTTTGATAGCGATATCAGGGGTAAGATAGCCTTCGAGATAGAGGGTAATGATCTCTCGTTTGTGTGTAATAGCTCCAGAGAGGTCATGTATATTGCCGCGGGTTGGAAGTAGCTTTCCGGTATTTTGGATTTCGTTGACATATTTGCTGACGACCGCATCGCTCACACCGAGTAATGCTGAGAGGTCTAATTGTGTAAGCAAAGCTCCCTGGTCGAAGGCTTCATCTGTCCAGCGTATCAAGCGTTTCTTTCTCAGTGAGACAGCATCGAAGCCGTGTGCAATATGTCTCATATCTTCGTCAGTGATAAAGGAAAGTACGACCGGTTTCATGCGTGTAGCGGCAATAGTTTTTCCCCGCTGGGGATATTCATCAACAGGGACAGCCATCCAAACCAACTGTGCATAATGGATGTGGTGTAGATCCTCATCGAGAGTTGAGACCAGGAAGTATTGATCAACAAGTTCAAGGATATCCTTTATAATAGCCTTTGCGGTGACTTCGCCTTTGTCATAGCCATAGTGATTCAAGAATCGATAGAGCAAAAGTTGATGGAGGTTTTTGTCGTGTAGGCGTCGAAATTTCTTAAGCTGTATCTGTTCTTTTGTTAAGGGCTTACTCATGGCGATCACCTCCTGAGCTCTTTTGAGATCCGGGTTTTTTTCCCGCATTCTCACCTGGTTTACTCGGAGTGAGAAGCTCTATCAATCGCTGGTTATCTTGTACTTGATAGGTTTGATAGAGCTGGATATACTCTCTTATGATCCGATCTGATCTTTGGGTGATCTGGCGAATTTGATGTGGAGAGAACTTTTCTCTATACAAGGCTGCCACTTGAATAAAGTCAGCAAGATATCTCTTAACACTGGTTTCGGAGTGGTTTGTTTTACGTTCGATATCTGAGAAGGAGTAGCCCTTGAAGTAAAGGTCAAGGATGACGGTCTTATGGGAGAGCCCCGGTCCCATATCATGTTTCATGCCACGGGTTAGGATAAATTGCCCTTGTTTTCGTAGATAGTAGACATCGCGTCTGACAGTTGCCGGGCTGGTTGTTAAGATAACGGCAAGATCCTCATAGCTTAAAAGAGCACCTTGATCGTAGGCTTGCCGTGTGATCCGAGCAAGACGGTGTCTGCGAAGCCCACTTAACCCAAAACTGGCCAATGCTTCCAGATCCGTGTTGAAGTCGATCAGCCTTAGGCGAACGGTCACCTTACGGGTCAAACGGATGTGTTTTCCGGCAGGCTCTTCGGCAGCTACCGCCTCGTAGGCAATTTCTCCGGTAGAAAGGGATACGTTAGCATGTTCTTCGAAATAGAGGGCAAATTGCTGATAGAATGCTTCGGCAATAATAGGGGTAAGGTTGAAGTCTGCGGCAAGCTTCTGTATAATTGCGCTTCGTGCGTTTTTGGACTTGAGCCGCAGTATTCCATAGTTTTCCTGTGAACCGGCCATAGGAATACCTCCTTATGGTGTAAGAAAATCTGTTGCAATGCCACCTATAAGATAATTATTCCTATGGTCATATGATACAAACTTTAAATAGGGGGTATGGATGAACATAGTATTGGTGATCTTTGATTCCCTCCGTAAGGACTGTGTCGGATGTTACAGGCAGTCTCCTTGGTGTACGGTTAAAACACCGAACCTGAACGCCTTTGCCAAAGAATCGCTTGTGATGGCACGTGCCTATCCTGAGTCGCTTCCCACACTTCCCGCACGCAGGGCGATTTATACCGGGAAGAACGTTTATCCCTTTGAGAACGCTGATTTTCGCCTCAAGGGGGACTTCGTCGGTGCGCCCGGCTGGGGTCCTATCCCGGAAGAGGAACCAACCCTTGCGGAGATATTAAGAGAGAACGGTTACCGCACCGGGCTTATATCGGATGTCTACCATATGTTCAAACCCTCCAAGAATTACTGGAGGGGATTCAACCAGTGGATGTTCCTGCGCGGACAGGAGATGGATCCCTACAGGAGTGGACCGCATCCATCTGAGGAAGATATCAGACGGTGGCTTCCCGAAGAGTTCTGGAATCCCGGCAGGATATCTTTTATCACCCAGTGTCTTATGAACATGCACGACAGGGTGAAAGAAGAGGATTACTTCAATGCCCGTGTCATGGCCGAGGCCTCGAAATGGCTTGAGCAGAACAGTGATGCGGAAAAGATATTCCTTGTGGTCGAGAGTTTCGATCCACACGAGCCGTGGTTTGTTCCAGAGCATTACCGCCGTATGTACGATGACAGCGATGGCCAGGAACAGGTTATATCGGGATATTCCTCGACCGAAGGGATGCGGCCGGAGCTTGTAAAGAGAACGAGGGCCAATTACAGTGGTCTCGTTACAATGTGCGACAGGTGGTTCGGCTACCTTTACGATAAGCTCTCCGTAATGGGAATGTTGGACGAAACCCTGATAATTTTCACCTCCGATCACGGCCATTCGATAGGGGATAGAAACTTCATGGGGAAGCAGGGTTACCCGTCGGCACCGGAAGTCTTCGATGTGCCGCTTATCATACGCCACCCGGAAGGGATCGGGGCTGGAAAGCGTTCCGATATGTTCGTGCAGCATACCGATATATCAGCCCTTATACTCGAAGTCGCAGGTGTGGAGCCGCCAGAACCTATAGACGGTAAGCCTTTCTGGAAAAAAGCAGTTGAGGGTTCCGGAGGCATTCGTGACCACGTTACAGTTGCCTGGGGATCAGCAATAACGGTGATAGATGACCGGTGGTGGCTGAATATCAAG
>CAZTBA010000061.1:0-19297 GCA_964611725.1 uncultured bacterium | reverse complement strand
TGGCATTCCTCCGCCGCTCACGAGCGGCGGTATCCTGCCATATATTTTATGAAGGGGTTAACTTGTGCGAGGACAGTAGGCCGAATACCGAAAACCGATATAAGAATCGTTAGTATAATAATCCTTTTCATGAGAAATACCGCTAAGATACCCTTCTCGTGAGCGTGAGTGATTCAGCTCTTTTTCCTGAATTTCAGAGTTATTACCTTGGGGAATATCTGCTCGTAATAATAGCTGTTATCGGTGTCCTCAGTTATCCTGTAATTGAAATCTATATGGGAGGCATTTTCGAAAAACACAGAATTCTTGTTCGGCAGCGAGATATCCGTATAGTATGTTACATCATATATGGATATGTTCATTTCTTTATATGATGGAGCAGCAGTCACATGGCAAGGGATCAAAAAACTGAAAACAACTTTGTCCTCATTCAGACTAGCCGAGAAATCTTTGACATATTTTACCTCGAATTTTTCCGTATCTATAGTTACATAAGTGAAGTAGTTATATTCTTTCAGGTTTGAGAACGCCTCTCGCTTTATGGTTTCTACTTCACTGCTATCGAATTCAGTGTCTCTGTTCTGATCAAAATCCTGTACCATCATACTGCTATACATCTCATCAAAAACCCACTGTACCTTGATGCCTGCTAACCCTTTCTTATCAAAGACAAAGGTTACTGTGTTATCAATAAAGATATGCGGATGAGCAAGCGATAGGCTGAACAGAATCAGGCAAATAGATACAGCTACGAGGAGAGCTTCCGCTTCAATTTTGCACTTTTCGCTCATCATCTAACCCGTCCTGGATCTCATGATACTTCTGGGAAAAAAGGAAAACAGGTATTGCCTCATTGTCAGTAATAGTATGAAATCCTTCACCCTCCTGTCAAGTACTTTTCCAGAAAACCGGGTGTGATGTATAGGAGGGAGCGTTGCGTGGCGATTGGCTCCAGTTCTACGCTGTCAGGAGATTGAGGGGTGATTTATCTGCCATGGCAGTCTCCAACTTGACATCCAGATTCCGTACAAGCGTTCCTTCCTCTCCTACCCAGTCATCAAGAACCGGAATGCAAGGGGCCGATTTGGGCTTCCGGCCGATGATATTCCGGAAACAGCAAAAATAATTAGAGAGATTGAGGGCAAAAAGCCCTATATTATACCAAGCTGCGTTCACGAAATTAGCATTTCGTGAAACAACGATCCTTATGTAAGGGTAGGGCATGCCCTGCCCCTGTGTCGGTTAGTAAGCATACATCTAACAAAGAGAGGAAAGAACTATGGCTTTTACGCTGCAAATAGGTGAAAAGGCTCCGAACTTCGAATTGCCCGCAACTGACGGTAATACCTACAAACTGTCGGATTTCAATGACGCCAAAGTTCTGGTCAGCTTCTTTACCTGCAACCACTGCCCTTATGTCATCGGATCGGATGAGGTAACCCGGAAGACGGCCGAGAAGTTCATCCCTCAGGGAGTTAAATTCGTGGGGATCAATTCCAACAGTGAGAACACCTATCCTGAGGATAGTTTCGAAAACATGGTCAAACGCATGAACGCCCACAGGTTCCCCTGGCTGTACCTGTACGACAAGCCCCAGGAAATAGCGCTGGCCTATGGTGCGCTCAGGACACCGCATTTTTATGTGTTCGACCAGAAGCGGAAACTCGTCTACACTGGTCGAGGAGTGGACAATCCGCGCGATGCTTCCAGAATAACCGTCAATGACCTCGAAAGGGCTTTGGAGGAACATCTGGCGGGTAAACCTGTGAGCGTACCCCTCACCAATCCCCTCGGCTGCAATGTCAAGTGGGAAGGCAAAGACCCACACTGGATGCCCGCCGAGGCCTGTGACCTGGTGTAGTAAAGATCATATTAACGCTTTTTACCTGAAAATGATACTAAGCAACAAGGTCAGCTATCGGCAATTAGTTTTTTCGGCTGACTGCTGATAGCTGGCCGCTGACTGCTTACTCAGAACTTACCAAACTTAAAAGTCAACGTCGCCGATGGCCAGCTCAGATCGCTATCACCAATACCGTTTGAATCTGCCCCGGAGATAAAACGGTAACCGACACCAATGCCCATACGGAAATTTTGCGTAACGTTCAACATTGCGTTTACAGCCGGTTCAAGGACGAAGAAGGAATCCTGGTCCAATTTCTCATCAAAGGCAGTGTGAGAATCACGATCACTGTATCCCACGCCTCCGCCACCTATCAGAGTGTAAATGGAGAAATGGATTAATTTACTGGAAGCATTGATATACTCAAATTCCAGTCCGCCATAACCCATCTCCAAATAGAGTGTAGTATTGGAACTGGTCTTTTTCGCCTCTATTTTGTTAGCCAAACCATAGCCACCGCCACCTATGACAAAGGTATGATTAATTATCCAGCCACCACGTCCACCTACCATCAAACCTAATTCATCATTTAACTGAGTCAATTTCAAAACAGGCCCGCCGAAGCCACTGCTCTCGAATTTCCCATCGATCAGTGTTTCATCCCGAGCCAGAACCGGTGCCACTAACAGAACCAAAGCCAATAGCATCGAAATCACGAGTTTTCCCATCGCGATACCCCCTATCCCAAATTTTCACTTTCAATTCCAGGCTTCACGGTTCCCGGTTTTCCTCTCTCATCAGAGCCCTGAGCCTTTCCAAAACTGCCTTCAATTTACGATAATCGATTTCCTGTCCATACATACTGTGGACCACGACGCCGCTACGGTCGATAACGGCGATATTGCACGACTTGGGTTCAAATCTGTATGACTTTGCGAATTCACCTTCCCAATCCATCAGAGCCCATTTTCCCCTTTCCCTTGGGAATTTCCCTTTGACGAAACCTTTTAAGAAGAAGGGAACGCCCCGGAGGTCCGCAACGGCGAGGGATTTGAGCTGATCAAATCCTTCCTCGTTCCTGAGTGAATCGACAATTGCCTTGCTCCAAATCTGGTTGTATTTGCTGCCATCCTTGTCACAGCCAAATATAATGACAATGCTGTTAGACAAATCTTTATCTGTATGGATTTTATCAAACTGATCCTTTATCTTGAATGATATCAGCGTCGAATCCTGCGCCAATGCAGATGTTGTTGAAGAAAGCAAAAAGAGTGTGACCAAGAGATTGACGGCAAGTTCAATTCTCATTTTACCCCCAATTTCCTTAACACAACGCAATTAGACCATCAATTTCGGACTCTGTCCTGGCCGTTCGAGATCCAAACTTACCGCACAACCACGATAGCATGGCGGAACTGCCCCAGGTACCGGCCATCCCAGGTTACACGGAAGGGTACGACATACCTTCCCGGAACCGCGTCCTCGGGAACCGACATCCACACCCGCGCCGCCTTATCGGGGTTGGCACAGTACGCATCGGTTGCGCCGTCAGTCTCTGCCAACACACGGATAGACGCTGCGCTGCGCTCCTCGATCCAGATCCACTGCTCGGGCAGGACCGGTTCCACCTCTGCTGCAACGGTATCAGGGCCATGATTGGTGAACTGCACATCTATCGAGAAGGAAGCTCCACATCCCACTTCCTGCTCATATGGATACGTACGGACCCAGTTTTCATCGGTGCCGAAATTCGGGTTCACCCACGGCAACACCTCGGAAAGGAGCCGCTCGCGTTCGACCAGCATGGCATCCATATAATCGAGCTCCTCATCGGTGAAGGAAAATGCCTTACTCTGGTGCTCGTTGAGGATGTAGTCAGGCTTGTACCTGCGCCAGATTTCGATGCAGTGCCGGAAACCCTTCCCTTCGCCAAGGAAGTTACGGTTGCCGCAGCAGTGATCATCGATGCCGGTCGGCGAGCCGGAATCACCCGAAAAGAAGACCTTCTTGCCATACCCCTCCACGAGCAACCCACTGTGGTAATAGGTCTGTCCGGGGAAGTGGAAGGCCGTGAGCTTGAACTCGTGCCACTGCCATGATTCGCCATCGTGCGTCTTTTTGGCAACCGGAACACCATTGGGCGAGATGCAGGGCAGGAAGAACCGCAGAGGATGCTCGATGATCTCGGCCATGTGCTCGTCCGTCATTATGGGACAGCCGAGCCTGCTGTGTAATCTGTGCAGTGCATCGACGTGATCATCATCGTGGTAGTGCGTAACCCAGCATCCCCCAAGTGAGTTAACCTCTCCATCCTGTATCCATTTTTGCAGCATCTCCACGACGGAGACGTCACCACAATCCGTCAGGAGCGCCGCGCCGGTCTCCGAAACAAGGGCGAAGCTTGTATAGGTGACGCGCCGGACGAAGTCGGGCGGATCTTTGGTCACGACAGGCTTCATACGCCATGCATCATCCTTCGTGTCGTCGAAGAGGTTCGGGAAATAGTGGTTGAGACACGAGATGGCGGTATAGTTGCGCCAGATCACGTCCAGACGCTCCAATGCAAGCGACGTTGCCGCCTCCGGATCCCGGACGATATCCCCGTGTGACGGCACCAGCATGTCCGCACCGCAGGACCCGAGCTTTTGCAGGCTCGGGATAAGTTTGCGTTTATTGCCTATAAACCCGTGGTAATCTCCAATGCAGTCGAAGCCTTTCTGCAGGGAGTGGAAATCCCAGAGCTGTCCGGGGCCATATATGGCATCACCTGAGAAACAGATCGTTTTCCCACCGATCTCGACGAGATATGAAACGCTACCGTCAGTGGCACCCGGGGTGTCGAGCACTCGTATGGAAGAACCTTCCCATTCGATCACATCCCCCTCCTGGACGGCTTTTGCGACCGGAATCGGCCTTGCCAGTACCTGGGGGCCGGGTTGGTGGTGGTAGATGTGCCAACGATTTTTCGGATCGTTCCAGTAGTCATCAACGCCCTCGAAAAGATACCGCTCACCTGAAGGGGCGATGAGCTGTGCACCATCCTCGACAAATCGGTATGCTCCAGCCGTGCTGGGCCTGCGGTGCTGAGTGCAGAGGATCATTTCAACCTTTTCCACTCCGAGTTTCGAGAGACGTTCAGGAGTTACCGTGTCACCGCAGTCAAAAAGAAGTGCTTTACTGCCGGAAACCATTGCGCCGGTGTTTACCGCACCGTCAAGCAGATACAGCTTAGATGCAAGCTTTGTGGATTTCATTATGAGTTAGCCCCTGAGTTTAAGCGCCTGTGGTCAGCGGATGGACACTTCCAGGCCCTGGTCGTCGACAATCATGTTGACACTTTCGCGAAAGTTGGCCGGTTCGCGCATGTATGCAAGGTAATCGATCAGGCTGTCCGCGGAATTGACGGAATTATGCGCGAGAACGATGCTCCCTTGGGGCAGTGCGTGCAACGCGGCCTGCACCATATCCAGGTAAATTGACTTGCCCCTGCCACCCTGTCCGTCTGCATCGAGGTAGAGCAGATCGATAGTGCCGTCAAATTCACGCAACCAGGGGACACCATCGGCAGCGATGATCTCGGCATGGCCATCGCCGGCGATCTTGGAAACGTTGCGGCGGGCGCGGTCGGCCTCCTCGGGGCGGATCTCGATGCCGATGAGACGCTGGGCTTTGTAGCAGGAGCCTGGACCGATGGCTGCACCGGCATTGGAGATGAACGTGTTGCCGCAGAATATACCCACGGCGACCATTGTGCGTGGCTGTGCAACGGCGTTTATGGCGTAAAGCAGGCGCTGCATGCGGGGACTGATAGCAGTCCAGGGAATGTCGAAGTTCTCGCGCACGGCGGCGCGATGGGCGAGCATCTTATCGTTATCATAGCGGCGGTGGGGCAGAACCCCGGCTTCGACGAGTACCGCAAGCCCACCGTCAACTACTTCAATCTCACGGTCGACTGACTCGAGCTCGCGGTGTGGATTGTTCCATTCCATTACATATTGTTTCCACTGATCGGCTTCGTAAACACGGGCCATATATCCTCCTGATTTTGATATCTCTACACTGAACATGGAAGAAATTAAGAAACTTCGGCCTTCCACGAAGAATTGTCAGCACACCTATTCGATCCCTCTAACCACCTGCTTCCGGGTTTATCTTCCTCGACAGGCCGCCGTAGAAACCATCCTTCCTGCGCGCCTGCTCTGTGATTCTCACCACCTCGCGGACATCCTCGAGTGTGATGTCCTGCTTTGCCCTTTTCCTCAGGACGGCGTATACGTTGTCATGGAGGTCATGCGGGATCTCAGTCTCATCGACCGAAAGAGTGAGTTCCTGCCACGGAAGTTCGCCGCCGAACTTATAGCTGCGCCCCGGTGATGGCCCCGGATGGACACGGTATGGTTTCTTCGCCTCTTTCGGATCGAAGAACTTCAGGTGCGTCGCCTTCCCGTCGCAGACAAGCGTCCCGCGTGAGCCGAGTATAGTCCACTTTGGTTCCGGGAACGCATCGACTGACGAGACGAGCATGTCCGCAATGCGGCCGTTCTTCGCCTTCATGAGCACGCGGACGTGGTTCTCTACGTCGCCGATATTCGTCACGAGCTTGAGGTCGGTGAACACCTCCTCAACAGGTGCTTCGAGCATCTGCAGCGCAAGGTCGAGGAAGTGCGGACACGTGTTATTGAGCACACCGCCACCGTAACGGCGGAGGGTCTGCCAGTCGTTTCGCCGCGAGAATCCCAGCAGGCGGATGCGAATCTCAAAGATTTTTCCGAGAGGTCCAGTCTTCATGATCTCGCGCAGGTGGAGGTAGTCCCTGGAATACCGGTAGTTGTGGAACGGGAACAGCCGTTTCTTGGCGCCATCGCGCGCACGGATCATACGGTCGACCCACTCTGTGTTCATCGCAAGCGGTTTCTCCACGAGCGCGTGCCGTCCCGAATCGAGCACTTGGACGGCGATGGGAGCGTGGGTGAACGAGTACGAAGAGACGATGACGAGCTCAGCATCGGTTTCTTTGAGCATCTTCCGATGGTCATGGTATACTTCGCAGCCTATCTCCTTCTTCGTCTGCTCGCGGCGCCCCCTGTCGAAATCTGCGACAGCGACGATTTGGAACCGCTCGTCATCGCGCAGCCGATCGACGTGAATGTTGTAGCCGGACCGTCCCTGCCCGACGACAGCAACTTTGATAGGGTTATCAGGCATATTGTTGCTCCTTGGTTTCCAGGTCCTTAGATTTCAATAACAAATTTCCCATCTTTGTATAGCAGTTCATCATCCACCCAGATCTCACCGCCTTCTCGGAGGTCGCAGACCATATCCCAGTGGATTGCTGATTCGTTTTCGGCCCCTGTCTCGGGAAAGCTTGCGCCCAGAGCCATGTGAAAGCTTCCGTTAATCTTCTCATCAAACAAGGTGTTTCGGGTAAATTGAGTAATGCCCTCGTTGGTGCCAATGGCAAATTCACCAATGTGCCGGGCTCCCTCATCAGTATCGAGAATCTTGAGCAGGAAATCTTCACCCTTATCGGCGGTTGTTTTCACCACCTTGCCCTTCTCGAACCACAGGCGCACCCCATTCACTTCACGCCCCCGGTAGACGGCTGGGTATGAAAAGTGAACATGCCCCTCAACGCTGTCCTCCACCGGCCCTGTAAAGATCTCACCATCCGGCATGTTCTCATGGCCATCGCTGTTGAAGAATACGCGATCGATAATGCTCAATCGCAGGTCGGTCTCCGGGCCAGTAACGTGCACCTTTTCTCTACCCTTTAACCAATCTACGATCTTCTGCTGCCATGCCGAAAACCGTCGCCAATAGCCCACCGGATCTTCCATATCCGGCAGGCAAGCACCGTAGACGAAATCCTCATATTCACCCAGGCCCATCTCAGCGTCCTGAGCGCTTGCGTTCGTGGGGAACTGCGTGCCAACCCAGCGGAACTCTCCCACTGAGATGCGCTCCAACATAGTCTTCAATATGTCCGCCTCTGCCTGGTTTACAAGCACCATTTTGGCAGGATCTACATTGGTCAATGCCTTCGTATTCTCCGATCCCATGATCGTGATGCCAGCTTCATAGGTTTCCATGATCTCCTTGATCGGCTCGTGTATATACTTAAGCTGATCATCGGAAGCATGTCGAAATAGCAGCTCGCCCATCCCGGGAAGACGCGCCAGAACCAAAGGATGCCCACCTGCCTCTAACACCTTCGCATAGACCGCTTTGAGCATCGGTTCGGCCAATGTTTTGCCCTGAATTAAAACTCTATCGCCTGGTTTCACATTTACGGAATAGTTGACCAGTACGTCTGCAAGCTTTTCAATTCTCGGGTCAAGCATCATCTGACTCTCCTTAGAGGAATTAGTGATAGAACGCCATTAATAGTCACGAGCCAATGGTGGTGTTATACGAATTGGTGCTCCATCAGCCGTCTGCGTTATCCGGAAGAGCTATGCCGAGGTCCTTCAGATTCTCCTCCCAATCTTCCGTTGTCTGACCAGGATCGGGATGATAGGGTGTGGGAACATGCTCTTCCGCGAAGATGGCCCTGGCCTGCGACACGATATCAGGCATGGCATTCGCCAGATCAACGGTTTCACCAGGATCGTCGATCGCGTTGTAGACCTCGATCGGCAGGTCGGGATTTGGCCTATAGGCATACCACCGCCCGAGTCGCACAGCCTGCTCGTCATTGTATTCCCAGTACAGATAATCATGCTGTTCTTGCCGTCCTGTTTCTCCCAGGAGGCTTGGGAGAATCGAATTCCCGTCGAGCCCTTTCGGAGCCGCCACTCCTGCAACATCAGCCGCTGTGGGGAGGAAATCCCAGAAGGCCCAGATGAGATCACTTTCCGTTCCCGGCCGGATCTGCCCCGGCCAATGCGCAATGGCCGGAACCCTCAGTCCTCCCTGATGCAGATCACCTTTACGTCCCTTCCAGGGTCCTCGGTGATGAAAGAAATCGTCGAGGGACGGGGTTTTTTCATATCCGCTCGCGCTGTACCCGTTATCGCTGACAAAAAAAATCAGAGTTCTGTCATGAATCCGGAGTTCTTTCAACATATCCATGAGCCTGCCCACTTCGCGATCCATGCGCGTAATCATCGCAGCCCAGATTTTGTGGTTAAGGGAAGGCCAGTCCAAGCGCGTATATTCGCCAAGTTCGGGTACTTCCAGGGCACCGTGCGGCGGGGTATAGGCCAGGTAAAGGAAGAATGGTCGATTGCAGTTGGCGCGGACGAATTTCAGTGACTCTTCCGCATAGAGATCAAAGGAATATTGGACCGAGCTCTGGTCACCGACTCCGTTCACAACGATACGGCCGTCTCGATCGTATTGGTTCGGCTCGCGGTGTTTATGCCCACTGTGTTGTGGGAACATAACTCTCTCCCGGTTCCGCCACAGATATTCGGGGTAGTAGGAATGAGCCTTACGCTGATTGAGATAGCCGAAGAACTCGTCAAAGCCCATATTGTTTGGAATCCCAGGTTGATCAGACAGAGCCAGCCCCCACTTACCGAACAGGCCTGTGGCGTATCCAGCCTGCTTCAGCAATTGAGCGACAGTGAAGTCCGAAGGCTGCAGCGAATGCCGATATGTACCTCCCGTGCTTCCGTGTACCATGTTCTCACGTACCGTGGCATGTCCCTGGTGGAGGCCCTGCATCAGGGAAGAACGTGATGGTGCGCACACCGTGGACCCGCTGTAGCATTGTGTAAAACGAACCCCTTCAGACGCAAGTGCATCAATGTTCGGCGTTCTAATCTTGCTCTGTCCAAAACACCCGAGATCTCCCCAGCTTAGGTCGTCGGCCATAATCCAGATGATATTTGGTTTGCCCTTCTTCCGTCTCGTCATCGTCCTTATCATCCTCCGATTGTGTACAGGAACACTCGAAAGGCTCCGGAGCCAACCTGACACCTAATTCAAGATATCAATGCCAAAAAATATGAATGAACTTGCCTACGCATTGAATCTTGAGAATTCGCGCGATGGAACACTGGTATGGGTTGCTCCTGTAATAATACAGGGGCGACCGGCGGTCGCCCTCATTAAGGTTCATGATATTTCCAAGAACTAAAATGCGTTTGGCATATGAAAATAGAACAGAACAGCAAAGAAACACAAAAATCTCTGCATCTTATTTAAAAGGCTCCGTCTTCTTATAGCCGCCTGGCAAATCAAACACATCAGCCGGTGCTTTCGCATCTTTGAAATCCATTAGCTCGATGGAAGAACTAAAGGATCTTCCCATCATCTGCATGGTTTGCCTGGTATACACATGCACTCCGTTGATTTTCTTTATTTCCTGAAGTACAGTTCCCATGTTCTGGCTCACACCGGGCATCTGAGCCATCATTCCGGCAGAATATTTTGCATAAAGCTCTTTATCGACTTTGATATCTGATGTAGCCCAAATTTCAGAATTGACTGTACCCATTCCCATTTCCAGGGTCTGAACGTATTTCTGACAATTCCAATCGCCAATTTTCTTCTTCTCGTCTGTTTCTTCCACCGTCACTTTGATCTGCATCATTCTGCCCATGAATTTCTGGAATTCCACCTTTTCTTCCTTGGACATATCTTCACTTTTTTGATCCATGATTTTCGAAAAGTCAAGTGGAATGCTTGTAATTGTTTTATTTTCATGATTGGCCATAGTGATAATCTTCTTATCAGTGTCCACGATAAGCTTTTGCTTTGCATTCATGATTACCATTTTGCCGGGTGTAATCCAGGACTCAACAATCAGGTCCTGGGCCGGTTGAATACGTCCCATGATCTCCATGGCGTCATTATGCTGTTTCTGCTTCATGTATATGTCGCTGTAGGCGCTGTTGGACAATAGGGCCAACAACATCAAGGCAATAGCACACATTGGAAGTACTTTTCTTCTCATAGTCTCTCCCCTCCTCTTTGGTAGGCAATTTTGGGAGAGAACAGCATTGGCTCTCTTCTCAGAATTGCCCGGAATCCGGGATAATATGCAGGGCCTTGGCGGATGCCGTCGCCGGAAGGATGACCCTGCTGACGATCCTCTAATATACAGCCTTGACACTCCAAGCACAGCAAAATAAATCGCCGGCCACATGCTCAGACTGCTCACGCCTCACGGACTGATACGAATTGCGTCCGGAGCGAAACAACTCGAAAAGCAGGGCACGCCAATTGGCGGGCGGAGGATTTTGCTGCCTCGCCCCGGGAATACCACACCTCACACCCGGTTCCCGTTTGCCCTGCATGTCGCATTACTTCACCCATAGGTCATGATACTCTTCCATCGCACGAACCACCGCCTCGATATTCTCGATGGGAGTGACCGGATACACGCCCCAGACAAGGCTAAGTCCGCCCTGCGATGAACCGAGTTTCCGTATGCAGTTTTTGATATGGGCGTCGACTTCTTCAGGTGTGCCGAAAACCGTGATCCTCTGCCGATCGATGTCAAGCGAAATGTGCACTCTCCCTTTGGCGAGTCGCACCAGATTGTCGAGTCCGTTTACGAGGTCCTGCGGGTTCAGGTCCGTCACTCCGATTTCGATGAGGTCGGGTATAATGTCGACGATGTATCCGTCGGTGTGGAGCCCGACCGTGGCACCGCGCTTACGCGCCAAGCCGAAGATGCGTCTATAGGCAGGCTTTATGAGCTTCCGCCAGGAGTCCGGAGAAATAGGCAGCCTGTCCTGCAGGCCGAGATCATCGCCACCACCTACGTGGACTGCTCCGCAGTCAAGATGGGCTTTAGTGATCTGATACCAGTAGTCCGCCACAATATCGCGAAGTTCATAGAGCTTCGGGCTCTCTTCCGCCACATCGATCATGAAGTTCTCGAAGCCGCGAAGATAGGTCAGGCGTAGGAACAGGAATCCATGCTCCAGACCCGCGTGCGGGGGTCGTTCCTCGGCTGATCTCTTCTCCGCCTCCTTCTTGATGGCCTCGACACTTTCCACTGCCGAAGGCGCCTCCCAAGTCTCGAATTTCTCCCAGCTATCGAGCGGATGCTCGACGACTTGGCCATCGAGACCCATCCCTGGGTAATGCCAGAGGCACCCCCATGCATCCCGATTCTTGTGTTCAACTGTACGCGGCGAGTCCTTGCCTGCCTTGCCGCCTATACGGACATGAGGACATTCCTGTTGGAGTTTTTCGAGTCTCTCCTCGTAACTTTCCCAGATGGTATAGTTGATACCCACGTCACAAGGCACTATGCCGGACGGGGCGCTACTTCTGGTGCCGGATTCGTCTTTGGTTCTTTTCATGATCACATTCCCTCAGAGGTTTTTGCTTCACATCACCTTCTCGTACAGTTTCCTGTACGGCCAGATACGACAGTTACTGAACCACTTGGGCACAAATTACGGTAAGACGTGCACCAAAAACCGACCATTCTATTGTAAAGTTGTGCTTTTAAAAGTCGACCAGGCTTTGCCGCCGGCTTGATGCCTCGTGTTAGGAGCAAACAGCATAATAGCATATCTTGCCAGACTTTGTACGCTAGGCTGTAAGCTATTCGATAGAAGCAGAAAATTTGAATCATTGATCTCTATATTTCCCTGGAAATACCTTATACTTTTTCGGAACCCTGCTTTTTCCCCTCAATATCTTAGCTTCTTCCATAAATGTGACGTAACGATGTTTTAACTCATAGAACCCATGCCACCAAGCATAATCTGGAGCCATCATGGCCGCTCCCATACGAGCTCTTCTTCCCTCATGATGCCAAAACTCATAGAATTCCCATTCCAATTTCTCATCAAAGTACGATTCTTCTGAAAGGACTCCTGATGCGTAAAGATCATTCAACACATCAAGAACAGGTTTGTAGTAGATCGTATTGTAGTTTTCGATAACCAGATCAAGATTATTAAAATGACCAGAGGTCCATTCTTGTGAATGACATTGGAGACATACACGGCCCATTTTTTCGCGTTCCATTTCCCAGGAGATCTTTGAGGAGAAGGGTGTAAATTCGGAAGGCCGGATGGTCAGGGGCGCCTGTAACTCCCAGGCAAGACGTTCCGTCACGTCATGGCTCTTTGGCGTCTCTTGTGCTTCCGACATGTGACAACTGGCACACGTGGGCGTCCTGTAATCCCGTCCTGCGATCCAGTGAGAGTCCTCTGGATTCCAGTTCCACTGCTCTCCTTCTGCATGATAGATAGCCCCGTGTTTCGATTCGGCATAGATCTCAATCTGGGGGTGATCAGGGCCAAGATGACATTGACCGCATGCCTCCGGTTTTCTCGCTTCAGCAATCGAAAACCGATGGCGCGTGTGACAGCTTGTGCAACTCCCCAGGCTTCCGTCTGCATTTCTTCTTCCAACTCCAACGTTGGGCCACGATCCCTCCACAGGACGCCCTGCTACGAATTGAACCACACTGCCATGACAGGAATAACATCCGGTAGCGCGTTCGATGCGATTATTCATTCCGTAAATGAGCCATTTGTCAATCTTGTTGATAATCTCAAGTGTATGAGCATGCTTGCTTCTTGCATACTGCTCTGCTTCATCAAGGTGGCATTGAGCACATCTTTTGGGGGTCACAAGAGCTGAGATGGGAATGTCGCTATTTTTGAAATGTGATAGGCTCACAGTTGGATCTATAGTGTCATACACACGATGACAATCGACGCAGCTTACATCTACCTTTGCATGAATGCTTCGCTGCCAGTCCGCATAGATTCCTGGTTTCTTCTGTTGATGACACTCCATACATGTGTTCGCTACCGTATCTTGCTGATCTTGGTAAATTTGTGTCATTTGAAAGGGAAATCCCCACCGCCAAATAGCAACACAGAGAAGAATAAGATATACAAGGATTGAGTTTGTATAGGCCATCACAACGAACAACTTTCTGACGCCACTGAGCTTTTCCCCTGCTCCCAGGCTTTGACCTTCAGTTAGTTTCGCAATAATGGGAAGCCCGCTAAAGACTTCGCCGCTGTGTGGTGCTCCTTCCAGGTCTTTCGTCAGATCCCGTCCGGCCGAATGTTTCCGAAAGTGGGTCCCCTCTTTCCACTTGGGACTGTGGGTCACATCGTACACAACATTTTCGTAGAGGATATAGGCTGGTCGTCCTTCCTTTCCGTCGTATTTCGGGAGGTCCTGAATGCCAAACCCAATTTGTTCAGCAGAAGGCTGGGAAACCTTTCGACGCATTCGTTTGTGGATAAGGGTTACGGCAAGAAGCGCAAGAGTGAGCATAATGGCAAACAAGATGAGCTTTGTAAAAAGCAGGGCACCAAAATGGGTCTGAAAAAAAGCGGAAAAGGAATCAAGCCGATACCAGGTTAGATACATTCCGGTTACCAACAGGATACCCATACACGTGAGTCCAAGTATTCTTTCCCCTTTCGGAATGCCTCCTGTCAGAGAAGATGGTTTCACGAGAATATGCACATAGAATATGGTACCAGCCAAGATACATGCCGCGGCCAGATGGATATACCCGAAAATGAGTCGGACTGTCCGATAGAACGGCGTACTGAGTTTGTGCGATTTGTTGAGGGTGGGTTCAGGAATGGGATAGGTATAATTATTCCGGATATATGCGATGCCCACCGGATTCAATGGCCCTCCATTGGGATTTTGATGACAGAAAGCACAGACCTTACCCGTGAGCCTTGCATAGTCCTCTGTAGCAAAGCACCTGTTGTTTTCAGTGAACGAAAATATAGACAGTAGAATGATGATGAAAGCAAATAGATTTAATTTCACAGTCCCTCCCTATATCTGAAGATTCAGTAAGTGCTGATGCCAAACGTCAGGTTGATCCTCTGGCTAAGCAAAAAATATGCTTCTCGATAAGTTGTTTTCAGAGGCAATGTTCCCTCTAACTAAGCCATGGTCTCAATGGGCTGCCAGTGCCATCCCTCTCCTTGTCTGATGACATGGCCCAATCCTGGAAAGGGGAAGTGAAAGGCAAATACGAGGGCTTTCTGGGCCACAGCACGGTTGAGAAGGCGGCGCCTGGTGAACACAACTTGATCAGGGGCAAAATCGACTGTCGCACACCATTCGGGCCGCTTTAGATGGATAGGATGAATCACCGCATCAGAGATGCATAATAGTTGCTCACTTCCCGATGAAATGGTTAGCGCCATATGTCCAGGTGTATGGCCCGGTGCTGCGATGGCCTGGATGCCAGGCACTATCTCGCTTTCACGCTCAATGGGGACAACTCTGTCTTGAATCGGTAGAAGGTTATTGCGTGCGACACTCAGCAGGATTTCTCTGACATGTTCGTCAAGTTTGATCTCCGCTTCTTCCGAGGTCCAGAAATCCCATTCTTCCCTCCAAATAGCGTAGCGGGCGTTGGGGAAGGCCAACTTGCCCTCCTCAAGGGTATTGCCTCCGATGTGGTCCGGGTGACAATGCGTAAGGATGACCATGTCAATGTCTTCAGGCACAATCCCCTCGGTCTGCAAGTTCTGAAGAAGTCTCCCTGTATTTGGGTCGAGACCATCGGCACCGGTATCCACCAGCACCCGATGCTCACCTGTGTTGACCAGCAGACAGATATACGGAGTTATCCACTCTGTCCAGCGCTCTATCTGTATGTTGTGTTCAGGAAGGATCTGCTCAAGGAGCTCTCCTGGCGCATTGGCGAAAAGAAACTTGGCAGGGGGTGGAAAGGTGGGTGGACCGTATGTGAAGTTGCCGTCGCTGACGGCTATGCATTCGAAGGTACCTACCTTGAAGTTATAGATCTCAGGGTTCATGATTGCTCTCCTCTCTATGTATCATTGATTGAGCCCATCATTTCACCTGATGCCAGATCTCAGCCGTGGCCCGAATGCATATCGGCAAAACGATTCTGCCGTTCTTTGACTGGTTGACCCGGAATAAGAACTGCCGAGGGACAAACGCCGTCGATTGCAGAAAATACCCGGATCTAATCTGTCAACCTGTTGTACTCTATTTCTGTAATCTCTAAATTATACCACGTAAAATCACCTGTTCTTAATTTCCATGTCACGGCTGACTTAGCTGGAACTCTTATGCCTTCAAACTCTCTAAAACCATTTTCATCCATAGTTATGACCCAAGTTTCCAAAGTGGCTCCTTCTTTACGGTCGTAATAACGCTGGGCTTCAAAACCTATAATGTCACCATCTGTATTGAATTCGAATACTCCCGAAGCTGTTATCCCGCCATAATTCATGGTTGCCTTTGCTGTTGTAGAATCCATTTCCTCCCAGGTTATGTAGCAACTCAGCGCGGCTGAAGGGAACCAAACGATTTCAGCTAAGTATCGCAACAAAGTGCCCTGGTCTGTTTCTTTTCCTTTTGCATTAGCAATGGGAAAGAGTGAAAGCAGTTTGATAAGCATGTGCCCTCTGCCATCTTTATACTTATCCCTTCCGGCAAGATGCAGATAAGGTGCGACCTGAACATCAGCTATCCATATAAAGCCTGGACTCTCAACTGTAAAGTATTGTTCGGCTTCTACCGACATCCAACGTCCGTTGGGATTGGTCTTCATTTCACCCCTTTGTTTGAGGTGAACGGTTTGAATGGTTTCCCTTCCGATCATGTTGGAACGATCCAGCCATTTCTGCACCAGAGGTGGAAGGTTTGCAGTTATTTCTGTAGTGACCAGCTTTTTCTCTTTGATGGTTTTCGGTAGGAACGAATGGAGTTCATCGTTAACCAGTCTGTTAAAGCTCCAGGTTCCATAGGAAAGAATACAGGCAACAAACACAATCACATTGGCAACAGTTCCGAATTTAGCATCCTTCCAGTAAATGACAATGAGGATTTGAGAGACAATAATTGCAGCGACGGCAATTATCCACCACCATCTTTCTCCCATTAAATACGTGGCAACTGAAACGATGAAGAGTAAACAAGCAAGCAACCAGAATACGCCTACTATTCTGGATAAGGTCTCTGATAAAGGAACAAGTGTTTTCCCTGTTAGTTCTTTGACCTGAGTTAGCCGCCATTCTTTCACGAATCCCAAAAGGTGAATCAATCCGTGAGCAAGGACGATGAATGCGAACACCAGTCTAATCATGGTTGTTTACACTCCTTGGTTCTTTCTCAACCGGTACGCGGAAATGAGCCGTCTATCCCAATCCCGCTCACACGGAGGCTGAGCCAGTGAGGAATTCCTCGACAACGGCCACAGCGTTCTCGGTCGGGGTCTCCGGTCGAAGCGGCTTGGCCGGTGCCAGGATGTAGCCGCCACCTATGCTCATCTCGCTGCGCAGGTGTCGTATTTCCTGGCAGATCTCAGCGGGCGTCGCGAAGGGAATCGTGTACTGGCTCCCAAGACATCCCCAGAACGTTATCTTGTCACCCCACAATCTCTTCAATACGTAAGGATTCATCCCGCCGGCCTCCGGCTGAACACTCTCAAGGACGTCTAAGTCGATCTCAACAATGTCGGCCATGATATCCGCCACGCTTCCGCAGCAGTGCATGATCGCCAATTTGCCCTGATCGTGGACTGCTTCGAAGATCCGGGCATAGCGCGGCTTGTAGAATCTCCTCCACCGTTCGGGCCCGATCATGACGCCCCGCTGATTGCCCCAATCGTCACCCATCATGATCGCATCGGCAGGTATGTCCGCGCACTCTTCCACCATTGCCAGGCACAGGTCGGTGAACCGATCGAGCATTTCGGCATAGAAGTCCTCCTCGACAATACAGTCCATCAAGGTGGTCTCGAATCCTCGCAGATACCAGCTCTCCCACAGGCACAAGCCCACCGAGATGATGGTGAAGGAGTCGGAGGACTCGCCAACGCGTTTCTTCACATCGGCTTTCGCGGCGGGGTTCAGGAACGCGTCAGCCGACGGAAAGTCATAACCTTCGAAAGTCGGCGCTTTGAGCCCAGGTTCCACAACCCACGAGGGCAGTTTGTCCGTTCGCCAAACTGTGCCGAACGCGTCTCGATGATGGACGGCATCGAGTTTCTCGTGCGGGGATGTGGCGACGCTGCCACACTGAGCAATATATTGGACCAATCTCCCTCGCCAGGCTTCGCCGCCGAAATGCTCGTCAAGTCGCACTCCCACGTCCTCCTCGAATGCCAGCGTATAGGGGATTTGCCCCGTCTCTCGGTGCCGAATTTGCTCCAGAACGATCTCACGTGGTGTCATGGTATAACTCCCGTATGGTAAGCAGCTTTCCAGTTCGACTTTGAAGCCCACTTGCGTTGCCTTCCGCAGCATCTACGATTATAATATAACATCTTTCGTAAGAATAACTACTGTGAATTTCACGCCTCACCGGGAACGTTGGTAGGAGATGTACTTCGGAGGTTCGAAAATCTCTCCATCCAATTCTTGTCCAAGATCTACTTCACCTTCCATGCCGTCAGAAAAACGAATGTAATGGGTGTAACCCCTGACATAACTTGCGTAAATCACTTTTGGTATAATAGTTTTAATCCAATGGTTCCCATGGTCTTAATGCCCTCTCAATCGTGATGAGCTTCCTTTATAGCAGAGCATCCCGAAGTACTTCAATGACATATCCAATTTGATAACGCCATCTTGTGAAATCTCTGATCCTTGGAAGATACTTCAAATCTTGTGCAACAGCACAGAAGGGACTTGGGAGATTTTCAAGATTGTCCAATGTTGTATACTCACCATTTTGGAGCAGGATACAGATTTCCTGGATTCGCTGGAGACATCTTCCCACTCGGATGAATGCTGATACAACGGAGTCTCTTATAATGTCGTGATACAGGCAATTGTCCTGCCACCAAAGATCTCGCCATATGCTTTGTATTTCTAGATTATTCCTTTTTTGTGTCTGTTCAGAAGGCACCGATGGGTAACCGTACTGCATCGAAATCTGAAAACTCATCGGCGGCACCGAAAGAGGCTGATCCTGTGAGGGCAACTGCAAGATCGTCAACGATACCAGGAAATCGTCTCCTCAACATTGGCAGTACAGCCCTCTTTGTTTCCATTAGCGCGGCTTCGATTTGCAGTTGATTGTAATCGCAGTTTCCCATCGTCTTTCAGCTAACATCTATGGGAGTTGAGCTGCTCCTATAATTTGTTCACAGATGATGGGCTTCGATCTTTAACCCTGGAAAGGTCTCTCTCATACTTCTTTCTATCTCCACGCTTCGCGCGTTCTTCTGGGTACTCAGCGGTCATGGGTGCAGACAATTTCTCGGCAAGAGCAGTGGAGATAAATCAACGCTTCGGCAGTTTAGGGTGAGGAATTGAAATCAACTGACCTGTCTTCATGTCAATTCTCACATTTCCGTCATCGTTATAATCTATTCCCTGGAAAATATTCTCTAATAACTCCGGTGATGCCTGCTCAAAAACATCCTTCAGATCATCAAGTGTCATTTGTCCCATCCTTTCACTGAACCTAACGACATCTTTGATATTCTGCGCAGCGCTACGAGGTACAATTTTGGTCGTATCCTGAGATTATCCCAGCCCGACAGGGCAAATCCTCAGCAGCTCCAGC
>CAZTBA010000060.1:0-19537 GCA_964611725.1 uncultured bacterium | reverse complement strand
ATCTTGCGTTGCCGTGGACCTCTATTGACTCAATCTTCTGACCTGCCCGCGACATCCCTGGAAATGCCACAACTGCAAAGATTGTAACAAACAGTAACGCAAGTTCTAATCTGTTCATCACTACCTCTCTCCTTTTGAAAGCTGAAACAATAAAATAAGACAAAAAATAACCGATGTAAAGTAAAATCTATCCCCCACGCCTTGTCCGGTAGCCATAAGGCGTAGATCTGGAAAAAACGGTTGCATCGGAGGCCAAATTGGTTTATTTTGTAGAAACACTTTCAGTACATCTTTTAGCTTTCGGAAATGCCGTGTTATCCTTTCCGCGGGGTGTCCCGGACCTCACATGACTACTTAAGAACGTTTTTACACATAATATGGTTTCAGTTGAATTCTTTTGCAGACCGTATTCTCGGCGTAGGACCTGTGGTATTTTCTATTGAGAGGGATTACCAGGTTGATAAAGGCAGTCATATTTGATCTTGACAACACACTCGTCGATTTCATGAAGATGAAGGAGGAAGCTATAGACGCGGCCGCGGATGCGATGATAGATACCGGGCTCAAGCTTTCGAAGGAGGAGACGAAGAGAAAGCTCTACGAGATATACGATCGCCATGGAATAGAGTATCAGAAGGTTTTCGACGAGTTCCTTATCCAGGAGCTTGGGGAGATAGATTATAAGATACACGCAGCCGGGATAGTTGCCTACAGGAGGGCGAGGGAGGCCGCGTTGGTGCTTTATCCTCATGCGAATATGACGCTTATTGAGCTTGCCAAAAAGGGGCTTAAACTTGTTGTTCTCTCCGATGCCCCTAAGCTTCAGGCCTGGCTCAGGGTCTATCAGCTTCAGCTCCACCACATATTCGATTTCGTCATAACGTTCGATGACACCGGCGTCCGTAAGCCCCACCCTCTCCCTTTCAGAAAAGCCCTTTCCCTCTTAGGCATGAAGCCTGAGGAGGCGCTTATGGTCGGCGACTGGCCTGAGAGGGATGTCATAGGTGCAAAGCAAGTCGCTATAAGGACCGTATTCGCTCGCTATGGCGACACATTTGGCACAAAGAACTCGGGTGCGGATTACGAGATAGATGACATAGTGGAAATAATAGATATAGTTGATGAGATAAACTGCAAAGAGAGAGAAGTTGGCTGAATCGATAGGTATTGACATAGTGGAAGTCAATAGGATCTGCCATGCTGTCGAGAAGTGGGGGGAAAAATTTCTGACGAGGATCTTCACTGAGCAGGAGATATCCTACTGTGCTGGCCAGAAGGGATTCAGGTATCCTTCTCTTGCGGCCAGGTTTGCTGCGAAGGAGGCTGTCTCCAAAGCGCTCGGACTTGGCAGGGGGGCCGGTATAAGGTGGCTTGATGTTGAGGTATTTAACGGTCCCAATCTTAAGCCTCTGGTTCGTCTACATGGGAAGGCCCTCAAGGCTGCTCTGGGGAAGGGTCTCTCGGTAAGCCTCTCGCACTCCAGGGATTATGCCGTCGCCGTTGTCCTTCTCGGGTCACGCGAGGGATGAGGATGAAGCTCTTTAGTTCAGCTCAGATGGCGAGCGTGGATAGAAGGTCAATAGAGGGTATGGGTGTGCCCGGCATCCGCCTGATGGAGAGGGCAGGGCGCGCGGTGTACAGAGAGGCTAAGATGGGCCTCGGAGGCGCGCTCGGAAAGAGAGTCGCTGTGGTCTGTGGCCCCGGAAACAACGGTGGGGATGGCTTCGTAGTTGCGAGGCTTCTCAGGGCGGATGATGCCCTAGTGAGGGCTTATCTCCTGGCCGAAAAGGCTAAGGTCAAAGGAGATGCCCTTATCAACATGAGAAGAGCTATGGAGACAGACCTGGAGATTTCGGAGGTAGTCGACGGGGAAGACCTTAAGGCTATGGCGGCCTGGATTAAGAAATGCGACCTTGTTGTGGATGCGATATTTGGCACCGGGATCAGGGGTAACGTAACCGGAATAGCCGCCGAGGCTATAGACAGCATAAACAGTTCGTCAGTGCCTGCAATATCTGTCGATATACCTTCAGGTGTTGAAGGCAATAGCGGGAGAGCTCTTGGCAGTTCGGTGCAGGCAAAAGCGACTGTAACCTTTGGGCTTCCGAAGGTCGGTCACTTCTTCTTTCCCGGCAAATCGCTTCGTGGCAAGCTAATTCTCGCGGACATAGGTCTCCCCTCAGAAGCTGTGGATGCAGAACCCTGTTCGCTTTTCCTTACGACTTTGGGTGAAGCTTCGGATCTACTTCCGAAGCGCCTGCCCAACGCCCACAAGGGTAACTGTGGCAGGGTGTTGATCATCGCTGGTTCAGCCGGATTCACTGGTGCTGCGGCGATGACTGCTTACGGAGCTTTGAGATCAGGTGCAGGCCTGGTTACGGTTGGGATACCCAGAAGCCTGAACGATGTGCTCGGGGCGAAATTGACTGAGCCGATGACCCTGCCTCTTCCGGAGGTCAGAAAGAGGAGATGCCTTTCGCTCAGGGCGATCGGCGATATACTCCTTTTCGAGAAAAAGGCGGACATTATGGCTATCGGCCCGGGGATCTCGACCTACCATGAAACTGTGGAACTTATCAGGAGGATCTTGGTTAAAGGCAAGAGACCGGCAGTGCTTGATGCCGATGCCCTCAACTCCCTCGCAGGGGATATCTCGCCCCTGAGGGACTGTGAAAGAGAGCTGATTATAACTCCGCACCCAGGGGAATTTGCAAGGCTCACAGGGGCTCCTTTAGGGGAGATTATCTCAGATCCTGTAGGAACTTCAAGGAAGTTATCTGATGATATAGGCAAGGTTGTTGTCCTTAAGGGGGCGCCAACGGTAATAGCATCTCCTTGCGGGGAAGTCTATGTCAATCCGACCGGAAACGCTGGCATGGCGACCGGCGGAAGCGGAGATGTGCTGACAGGGATTATAGCGGCTCTATGGGGTCAGGGCCTTTCACCTCTCGATGCCGCGAGGTGTGGTGCATTCGTACACGGACTTGCTGGTGACTTGGCAAGGGATGCTAAGGGGGAACTTGGAATGTCGGCGTGTGATATAGTAGATTTTCTGCCTGAGGCTATAGGAGTTCTCAGACGTGTACCCTCGGGTTCCCATTTTGGCATTCTGGAAGGTGGGTGTTAGGAATGCGGGATATAAGGGAAGAGATAGAGGAGATCATAGAGGAGTCATACCTTGTAGGCATGAGCGAGGTCCAGATAAGGAGCGATCTCAGCAAGTTTGTTGATTCCTGCATGAAGGTCATCAGTGAGAACATCGAGGATGAAGGAAGCGTGGAAGAACTTATCTCCAAGCTGACCTATGTCAAGACTAAGGCCCTGGCTACCGATAGCTCCGGGGGAGGACGGGACCTCTTGGGTAAGGATGCCAGGACATTTGCGGAGAAAGTTGCACAGAACAAGAGGCTTATACTTAGAATAATCAGCGAATATGATCCTGAACTTGTTGATCTGGTGAATCAGGAGCGATTCGGTAAGAAGACTCGCATGAAGTGGCGTGTAGCGGCCCCCTGGGGCATAGGCCGCATTCCGGGGAGAGGGAATCCTAAGAGCATACTTCTGAAGGTCCTCTATGTCCTCATGGCGCTATCCATATTCCTCCTCCTCTACGTTATGATAAGCAAAGTCTAAAGGTTTGGAATACTAATGAAGAAGCCTTTTATATATCTATTTCTAATTGTCGGCGCGGCCACTTTGAGTTGCGCCTATTTTAATACCTTCTATAATGCCAGGAGGAACTTCCGGGAAGCGGAGCGGAGGAGAGAATCGGCTCTCCTGGAGAGCCGAAAGTCCGACAGCGGCTACAACGAGCTCTACGATGATGCCATCAAGGGCGCATCTAAGGTGCTGGCTTTCTATCCAGAGAGCCGTTGGGTGGATGACAGCCTCCTTATTTTGGGCAAGGCCTTCTATCGAAAGGGTGAGTATCAGAAAGCCGAAAGGAAATTCAGGGAGCTTCTGACAAACTTCCCTAAAAGCAAACTTGTGGATGAAGCTGCTTACTGGAGGGGGCTTTCCCTTTGGAAGACGGGTGATCTGACAGGTGCAGAGGGGGTGCTTTCGGATTTGGGCCGTAGTTCTGAGTCTTCCTGGCACTATGATGCCCTCCTTTCTCTCGGAGATATACGCTTTGAGGCAGAGGATTACGCCGGTGCGTCGGAACGGTACAGCAACGTGTCCTCAGGTTCCCACAGAAGGGAGCTTAGAGGGGTAGCCCTCCTTGCGCTGGGGAGATCTTATTCTGCGCTCGGAGAGCACGGCCGTGCGACGGGCTATTTCAGGGCATCGCTGAAGCAAGGGTTTAGCTCGGTCAGCCTCGAGTATGAAGCCTGGGCTGGCATAGGTAAATCTTTTGAGGTTCAGGGCGAATTTTCGAAGGCCATAGAAACCTATGAATCGGTGCTTAGAAAGGAGCGCATGAAGTCTTACTTCCCTCAGTTAAAGCTTATGGTCGCTCAGTGCTATTATCAGCTCGGCGAGATCGAAGACACGATCGAAGTGTACTCCGAGATCGCGGAAGATTACAAGGGAACGCCTTACGCGGCAGAGGCCCTTTATCGTAAGGGTTTCATATACCAGAGGGAACTTAAAGATATATCCTCAGCGGAGGAGTTTTACGGGACCGCCAGCAGGATTTCGGGCTCAGATTTTGCCGATTCAGCCAAGTCGAGGATAAGTAACATATCGCTCTTGAGAGACTATCAGGCTCAGTTGGCCGATACGACGAAAGCTTCGGAATGGTTTAAGGTAGAGATGCTCCTGGCGGAGCATCTCCTGTTGAACTTCGGGGAACCGGATTCGGCTCTTGCATCCTATTACAGGGTGGTCGAAGGGGATACATCCGGTATCTATGCCCCGAAGGCGATCTATGCCATCGGCTGGGTGAGGAAACACATCTTTGCAGATAGCACCGGGGCCGCTGAAACATACATTAGGCTTCTTGAAGATTATCCGAACAGCCGCTATGCTGATTTCGCAAGAGAGGAACTCGGGATCGGTCTATCAGAGGAGGAGGACCTCTCGGCACGCACGGAATTTTTGGCAGCTGAAAACCTGAGGATAAGTGGCCGCCTCAGCCCTGAGGGCTATATAGATTTTTTAGATGGCTTCGTGACAAAATATCCGAAGAGCAGCTACGTTCCAAAAGCCTTATATGCGATAGCTTGGATATATGAGAACTCTCTGGAGGATATGGAGGGAGCGGCTGAATATTACATGAGGCTTGTCAAGGAGTTTCCGGGAAGCGATTATGCCGAGCTTGGGAGCCAAAAGGTCGAGCATTACCAGCCTGATAAGTCCTTAGAGGAAAGCGTACCAGCCACGGCAATTCCTGATTCCACGGCTCTGTGAAAGGGAGGGCTATGTTACACGGGAAAGGGGAAATATTGTCTCATGAGAAGGTATGTCCCGATCTCTTGCTTCTGACATTGAAGCTTCCAGAGATAGCCAGAAGCGCATCTCCGGGACAGTTCCTTCATATAAGGGTGGGCGAGATGTACGATCCCCTCCTGAGGAGGCCGATGAGCATAGCTAGGGCGGACATGATAATGGGTGAGGTGGAGATCCTATATAAAGTCATGGGGAAGGGTACATATCTTCTTTCCACCAAAGGGGAAGGTGAAACTGTCGACTGCATAGGGCCACTTGGGAGGGGTTTCAGTGTGCCCGAAGAGGGGAGTTTCATTCTCGTTGCCGGTGGAAGGGGCGTCGCTCCTCTCCTTTTCCTCTCGGAGAGACTACTACAGCGGGGTAATGCCCAGCTTACCTTCCTCATGGGCGCTTCCACCCGTTCCTGCCTCTTCTATGAAAACGGCCTGGTGGCCCTCGGGGCCAGGGTAGGTCTCGCCACGGACGATGGCTCCGGCGGCTACCGAGGCCCTGTGACCCATCTTCTGGAGGATGAGCTTTCGAGGATTACGGATCAAGGGGATACGACGGTATTATCGTGTGGGCCTGAGGCGATGTTAAAGGAGGTTTCCAGGATATGTGTTCCGAGGAAGATCCCCTGCCAGATATCCTTGGAGAGCCTTATGGCATGTGGAGTTGGAGCCTGCCAGAGCTGTGTTGCGGAAGTATACCGTGATCCTAAAAAACCGGAACTGGGGACCTTTTACAAAAGGGTCTGTGTCGAAGGTCCTGTTTTCAATGCTGAGGAGGTCGTGTTCAGGTGAAAGCTGATCTCTCCGTAGAGCTTGGTAGAATAAAGCTAAGGAACCCCGTCCTCACAGCTTCTGGGACTTTCGGCTATGGTGAGGAATACAACGGTCTTGTCGACTTCAGCAGACTCGGAGGCATAATCACGAAGGCCATCACTCTCGAGCCGAGGAGGGGGAATCCCCCACCGAGGATCACCGAAACAGTTGGTGGTATGCTCAATTCCATAGGGCTGGCCAATTGCGGGGTTGAAGCCTTCACAGAGGAAAAGATGCCCTTCCTGAGGGAGATCGATACCGCGGTAATCGTGAACGTGGCAGGCAGCACTTTCTCAGAATATGAAGAGGTCGCCAGAAAGCTTGACAAGTGTGAGGGGATAGATGCGCTTGAGCTTAATGTCTCCTGTCCCAATGTTAAGGAAGGTGGGATGAGCTTCGGCGTCCAGCCAGAGTCGTTATTTGAGGTTGTCAGAAGGGTAAAAGTGGTAACCGATCTGCCTATTATCGTTAAGCTGACCCCGAATGTTACCGATATAGCCTCTATGGCCCTGGTTGCTCAGAAATCGGGAGCGGACGCTGTCTCCCTTATAAATACCCTCGTCGGGATGACTATAGATGTGGAAAAGCGGGAACCCAAGCTTGCCAGCACCACAGGGGGGCTTTCGGGGCCCGCGATAAAACCAGTGGCTCTGGCTATGGTCTGGAAGGTAGCATCCAAGCTCAATATCCCTGTGATAGGAATCGGCGGGATATTCTCATATATGGATGCGCTTGAGTTCCTCATAGCTGGCGCAAGCGCCATACAGGTTGGAACAGCCAACTTCGTGAACCCCGGGGCTTCCGTTGAGATCTCGGATGGAATCGGTAACTATCTTGAGGAAAAAAACTGCGGGAGCGTCCGTGAGATAGTCGGAAGCCTCAGGACCGGAGGACAGATATGAGCGTTCCGGCCAGGTATCTTCTGCTTTTCTTTCATATAATATTCCTCATGCTTTGCGGTTGCACCTCCTCCCCGAGATACAGAAGCGGCCCGGGCGAACGCGCTCCGGGAGGCTACTATCAGGTTGGGGTCGCCTCCTATTATGGCAGGGAGTTTCATGGCAGAAAGACCTCGAACGGTGAGTTGTACGATATGAACGCTATGACAGCAGCCCACCCGAACCTCCCGTTCGAGACACTGATCGAGGTAACCAACCTTGCCAATGGCAGGAAGATTGTGGTCAGGATAAATGACAGGGGACCCTGGGTTGAAGGGAGGATAATAGATCTCTCCTACGCGGCGGCTAAGAGGCTTGACGTGATAGATTCGGGTACCGCGAAGGTCGGCGTAAAGATTATGAGAATTGGTGGGGAACGTTAGACCTTCTTGGGGGTAAATTTGCCAGCAAGGTTTCTCCTCGGGAGCCTCGTAATTTTTCTGATCTCTTTCCAGGAGGTCGCTCTTTCCCAAAGTCTGCCACCGGGCCTGCCCTCCGATATGGAGGGACCACTCAGTGTAAGGGCCGCCAAAGCGATAGAGTTTGCCCTCAATTGCCGTTACGGTGACGCACTGGCGCTCGCTGATTCGGTAATCGTCCTCGCTCCTGAGCATCCTTCCGGATACCTCCTTCAGGCTGGAATACGTGAACTCAAGGCACTCGATTACGGTTCTCACGGCAAAGATCATCTGGTGGATATGGCGCTTGGAAACGCGATCCTCAAAGGTGAGAATTTCTCCGGAAAGCCCGAAGTCTGGGGCTTCTTCTACCTGGGTGCTGCCTACGGCCTCAAGGGGGTTTACCTTGGAAAGAGGGGTCTCTGGACCTTGGCTCTCAACGATATATGGAAGGGGCTTTCATTCTTCAAAAAAAGCATGGAAGCGGAGCCTTCCCTCTACGATTCCTACTTAGGGATAGGAATTTACAGATACTGGAAAAGCAAGCTATCTTGGCTTCCCATGATCAGGGATGAGAGGGAAGGAAGTATAGCTCTCATGGACCTTGCTGCTGAAAAGAGTCTCTATCTTAAGGATATATCATTGTTTTCGATCTCCTGGGCTGTTATGGATTCCGGAGATCGCGAAAGGGCACTCGAAATATCTAAGGAACTGGTTTCGAGGTACCCGGAATCAAGGCTCTTCAAGGACAGCCTCGCCGGTGCTCTTAAGAGGAATGGAGAACTTGAAGATGCCTACCATACCTATCATGAGATCTTCGAGTCATACAGGATTGATTCAATGGAAGAGAGCCCAGGTGCCCTATGCTCCCTTTGGGACATGGCCAACGTCGCCTTTATGATGGAAAAGTATGATGCCTGCCTTGATCTCTGTTCCCGGATAACCGGGTCCGACCTTCGGCCCGGCGGAGATGCCAGTCGCAAATTGGCGAGGAGAGCCCTTGAAAGGTCAAGATCACATATCAAATCCAAAAAACTCGGACGGCGCTAATCGGGAGGCGCTTTCAAAGGGGGAGCTAAAATCAATACGTTCCCTCCTTCGGAAAAGGGGGAGGGAAAAGGCGGGTAGATATCTGGTTGAAGGAAGCCGGCTCTGCAGTGAGGCACTTCGCTGGTCCCAGGGTGTTGAAAAGGCTGTAATTTCGGTTCCGATCAGGTCCGGATCGATAAAATCCCTTGTCGATATCTGTGATAGGGATGGTATCCCTGTAAGGGAAACAGACGAAAGTACTTTAAAAATCCTTTGTGACACGGTCACACCCCAGGGGATGGTTGCGGTGGTTAGGACTGAGAGGTGGGACATGTCGATACTTTCGAGCCCTGGGAACGCAGTGGTCGTGGTCTTGGATGGAGTGTCAGATCCCGGAAACGTCGGCTCTGTCCTCAGGTCCGCAGAAGCCGCAGGAGCTCTGGCTGTGATAGCGGCACCGGGAACCGTGGAACTCCATAACCCGAAGGTTATCCGTGGATCTATGGGATCGATCTTCAGGATCCCATCTTTCGAGGATCTCCCTCCCGGACCACTGTGTGATGAGCTCAAGCGGCTCGGTTACAGGATAATTGCCTTAGGGGCCTCCGGGGGAGTGCCATATACTGAGGTAGATTTCTCGGGATGCATCGCCCTCGTCCTTGGTAACGAAGCCTGGGGATTAAGTGACAGTTTCTTGGAGAAATCGGATATTTCGGTTTCTATCCCGCTCAAGGGGAATGTCGAATCTCTCAATGTCTCGGCTGCCGGAGCAATTATACTGTTCAGATGTGCGGAGATGACGCATGGTGGAACCGGCCGAATTTAACCCAGTCCACGGCAATGTGACCTTTCCGGCCTTCGAGAAATCTACTCTCTCGAACGGCCTGAAGCTTATAAGCGTAAGCATGAAAAACGCCCAGACCGTGGCGATATCCTTCTGGGTAGGTGCAGGGAGCGCGTACGAACCGGATGGCTTGGAAGGGATATCTCACTTTCTGGAACACATGCTTTTCAAAGGGACCGCCAGCATGGGGGTCGGCGAGATAGACAGGGCGGTAAAGAAACTCGGGGGATTCAATAACGCCTATACGTCAAACGAATATACTACCTATTATGTGGTTGTTCCCCGCATCCATTTCCGCGCGGCTTTCGATGTGCTCTTTGAGACGATGGTCGGACCTGTCTTCGCTCCCGAGGAGGTGGACAGGGAGAGGGAAGTTATAATTGAGGAGATAAGAGAGCGTGATGATGACCCGTCCGATGAGCTTTTCACCCTCTTTCAATCCGAGATCTTCGGCGATACACGCTATTCCGTTCCTGTCCTTGGATGGCAGGAGAGCCTACGCAGGATAGGGAGGGAAGACCTTCTGAGCTATTTTTCGGATATGTATGTCCCTGAAAACATTATTCTTGTGGTATCTGGAGATATGGATCCCGGTGAAATCTTGAGGGAAACGGAACCTTTTCTTTCAGGTTGGCCAGACAGGGCCGGGGATAGGGCTATTAAGCGTTGCCCGGGGATTCCATCGAGGAGGAAACGCAGGAAGAGTTTAAGGAGGGAGATAACTCAGTGCTACTGGGCTTTGGGCTTTCTTTTCCCAGGTTGGGACAACATTGGGGAAACCTATGTCTCGGAGGTCGCTTCAACGGTGCTTGGTGAGGGTTTCGGGGCACGTCTCAATAGGCGTCTTGTGAGGGACGAAGGAATCGTCACGTCTGTAAGTTCCTGGTCATGGCTTCTTGAGAAGTGCGGTGTTCTTGGCATTGAGGCGGTCTTTCCTTATGGTAACGAAAGCGCCATGGAGGATGCCGTGATTGAGGAGATAGACAAACTGGCGCGCTTTGGGCCACGATCAGAGGAGCTCAAAAGGGCGAAAGCTATCCTCTTAAGTGACTTTTTCTACTCGAACGAAACTGCCTCAGATGTAGCTGCAGTACTGGGACAGTATGAGGTGACATTGGGGGCTGAGGAAGCCCTGGCTTACTCCGGAAAGATATCTGCTGTCACTGCAGAAGATGTGGGGGAATTCGTATCGAGGTATCGCGGCGATTACACTATCTGCTCGATCCTGCCGAAAAGTCCATATGAGAGTCATAGCTGTTCAGGGCTTTAGTTCAATCGGACGGATGGCCAATTTCCGATTTCCTTCAAGGATAAGACAAACTTGCCACCAAGTAGAAAGCTATTAGGACATAGTTCTAACCGGACACGGAATGTCAGGAAGTATACCTTAGATAACGGGCTTACGGTCATCACATGGGGATCGCCTTCAAAGGTAATAGCTCTGGAGGTATTTGTGCGGATGGGGGTTCTCTATGAGACTGACAGGGAGTCAGGGCTTTCAAATCTGGTACAGTCCCTCCTCTTCAGGGGAACCAGCACAAAGGATTCCGAGGCGATAGCTGATGGGATAGAATCGTCTGGCTGCAGGATTTCAGCCGCTGCCGGAAAGGATTTCAGTACCGTATCTCTCTTAGCTATCTCCGATAATTTTGACGCTGGGTTTAGAATAGTACTTGATGCACTAAAGGACCCGGTTTTCCCTGAGGATGAAATCGAGAGGGAGAGACGTATAGCCATTGAAGCGATAAAGTCAAGGGCTGACAGAGGGATTAGAAAGGCGATAGACATTTCGCTCAGAATGCATTACGGTGATCATCCGTATCACAGGCCCAGCATCGGCAAGATTGAGTCGGTAACGGGCTTCGACAGGGACGATCTTATCGGGTTTTTCAGGAAGCACTATCACCCAGGCAATATCCTGGTTTCGGCAACAGGCGATTTCGATGAGCTCCTGCTTCTCAGGAGATTAGAGGAGATTAACACGCTCTCCAGTCCTGCGGTATCACCCTCTCCTGTGAACTTGCCTCTTCCTCCACACCATCAGCCCAGGGAATCCTTCGAGACAAGGAGTAGCGGGGAAGCTTGGATGGCCTTGATATACGAGGCCCCGGGAGTTCTCGATCCGGATTTTACAGTTATGGAGGTCTTCGATGCAATATTCGGGAGTGCTATCGATTCGAGGCTCTGGAACGAGCTGCGCGAGAGAAGGGGCCTTGCCTACGATGTCGGCACATCTTATTCCCCCCGCATAGGCCCCAGCCTCTACCTTATCCACATTGGCACCGATAGGGGCAAGCTCATCCCAGCCAGGGAAGCCATAGCCGGGGAGATAGCGAAGATGAAGGACGAGCCCGTGTCGGAGGAGGAAATTGAGGCTGCCAAGGCTTTCCTCAAAGGGGCCTTTATCATGAGTATGGAGAGGGCAAGCAGTCGAGCCGGCATCCTTGGCCAATACGAGTTTGTCGGCCTCGGATATGATTTCGCGGAGCGTTACTGTGAGCTTATAGATTCGGTAGATCGGGATGACATCATGGAACTGTGTCAGGGATATTTCAGTGGGTATTGTTCCATAGGAGCTGTCGTGCCTGGCAATTGAAGGCTCAGTCGCTCTGGTCAGAATTCTCCTCTGAACGGTTTCTTATTATCCTTACCCTTGATATCCTGTTACCTTGGACGTCTTCTATTATAAATTTTAGATTGTCCACCTCAAGGGTCTCTCCTTTGGCCGGAATACTTCCCAACATGCTGTATATAAGGCCAGCCAGGGTCTCAAACCCTTCATCCGGTAGGTCGGAATTGATTGCTTCGTTCAGATCATGTATGTCGATCTTTGCATCGGCTAATAAAGTATCGCTGTCGGTCCAACGGTAGAGCTGTTCTTCCTCGATATCGTATTCGTCCTGTATCTCCCCCACAATCTCCTCGAGCAGATCTTCCAAGGTTATGAGGCCGGCAGTGCCACCGTACTCGTCGACAACTATTGCTATATGTATCTTTCTCCTCTTGAACTCTTTCATCATCTCATCTATCTTCTTGTTTTCCGGAACAAAATAGGGCTCCCTCATTATCTCGTCTATCTTCCAATCCTTCCCGGGCTCGACGAGGAGTTTCAGGAGATCCTTCGCATAGAGTATCCCCTCTATGTTATCAATCGTCTCCCTGAATATCGGTATCCTTGAAAACCCTGCCTCGGTAACTATACTGATGATATCCTTAACGTCTGTAGTTATCTCGGCAGATACCACATCGATCCTCGGGACCATAACCTCCCTCACGGTCGTATCCGAGAACTCGAAGATCCCGGATATCATCTCCTTCTTTTCTTTCTCTATCGCTCCCTCCTCACTTTCGAACTCGACGATGTTCTTCAGTTCTTCCTTGACCTCCCTCGAGTCGATCTCCGACCCAAGTGCCTTGTATACCAGGTTGACAGGAGGTTGGAGTATAGTGTAGAGGATCTGGAGGAGGAAACCGAAGTTAGATATGGACCTTTCATCCGATATAACTATCATGCGCGGGACCAGATTTTCGAAGAAAAGCCCCAAAATTACTGCGAGTGCTATTCCTGTGGATATCCCGACCGGGTATCCGAACCCGTACGATTCCGAGGCCTTGATTGCCATCATAAAGAGCATTGCGGTGCTACCTATGAGAGATATCGACTTCCACACCTCGATTGTGAGCTGAAGTTTTCTCCTGGGATTGTAGATCCGCAGGACCCTTTCAGCATATCTTACCCCTTCCTCTTTCATCCTCTCGAGTGAACTCCTTGAAACGGACGAAAGCACTGTTTCTGCACCTGAGAACAGGGACAAAAGAAGAAGCAGAAGCAGGGACACCAGGGCTTCGATCAGAAATGGCTCTTCCAATTTCGCCTCACCTTCCTGGGTGTTATTTCAGATATTTCAACGATTCAGCCTCCATCTCTTCCCTTTCCTCAGGGGTAGCATCGTCGTACCCGAAGAGATGAAGCAGACCATGTACAAGCAGAAGCTTTATCTCATCTGCAGGCATAATTCCGAATTCAGCGGCCTGTTCAATGGCCTTTTCCACAGATATATATATCTCTCCGGAGACCTCTTCCTCCTCGCCAGGGACAGCATTTAGTTCGAAAGAGAGGACATCCGTTGGATTATCCTGTCCCCTGTGCCTCAGGTTCAGGTCCTGGATAAAATTATCGTCCACAAATATAACGTTTATCAATGACTTAGCTCCTTTATCCCTGAGGACCCATTCTCCGATGCGCAGGAGTTCCTCCTGTTTGAGATCGGGTGGGAAAGTTACATTCTCATTCAGAAGCCTCAGCAGCGGCTTTCCTTTCCCTTTCACCCTTCCTCTCCTTTTCCGGATACTGGATCCTCGGGTGTACAACTCCCATAAGGATCGGCACAAAGGTATCTGCTATCTTTTCGAGGTCCTTGAGTGTCAGATTACACTGGTCAAGCTGTCCGTCGAAAAGCTTCCTATCTATAATCGATTTGACCATCCCCTTGACTCTGCTGTGGGTCTTCTCCGGAAGGGCTCTCACGGCTGCCTCGGCCGAATCGCCCAGCATCACTATCGCAGTCTCCTTGATCTGGGGTTTCGGGCCAGAATAGCGGAACTCACTTTCGGATGTATTGCTTTTATCCCCCTTCTGGATCGCCTTATTATAGAAGTATTCCATCAGGCCCGTGCCATGGTGCTGTGGTATGAAATCGATTATGGCCTTGGGGAGTCCGTGCTCCTCTGCCATCTCTATACCCTCTTTTGTGTGGGATGCGAGTATCATGCTGCTCATCCTTGGAGTGAGTTTGTCGTGGGGATTTTTCACCCCTACCTGGTTCTCTATAAAGTATTCGGGCTTGGTCATCTTGCCTATATCGTGGTAGTAGGCTCCTACTCTCGCCAGGAGGGGGTTAGCCCCTATGGCTTCTGCTGCCCTTTCAGCGAGAATGCCAACCGTTATGGTATGGCTGTAGGTGCCGGGTGCCCTGATGGCGAGCTCCTGGAGGAGCGGATGGTTCAGGTCCGATAGCTCAAGGAGTGTTATGTCAGTCGTTATGTTGAACACGCTCTCAAAAATGGGATAAAGTCCTGTGGCAAGCACAGGGGAGAGGAAACCGTTTAAAACCCCCCATTTGAGGCTTCCGAAGATCTCACTCGTAGGAGTGAATCTGAGAAGCTCCATCGCTGCTACGGTTGCTGCGTAGGCTATGGGGAGGTATATTATCGGTCTATAGAACTGGTAGCGGTTTCTGACCTTTCTTACCGTGAAAGCTGCGACAAGCCCGCAGAACATTGAGACTAATGTTACCCTGAAATCGTAGCCGAGTATGCTTCCTGCGGCAAGTGAGGTCGTCACGGTGAGCATTGCTCCTATCTCGGCGTCGAAGAGAGTCGTCGCCAGTATTGAGGAAAGTGCCACCGGTATAAGGAACTCCGGGAATGATATGTGTTCGGCCGCATAGGAGGCTATCGGCAGAGGTACAATTATAAGTATCATTAAGAGAAGGTTATAACTCCACTCGGAATATATACTGTTCTTGAAAGCGTATAGGTAGAACACAAATATGGACAGGAGGAAGGCTGAGACCATGAACCTTCCGAAGAACATCACATATGACAGCCAGATTTTCCCCTTGAGCTCATGTTCTGCCTTGACCCTTTCGAGGGATCTTATAGCCTCTATATCCTGCTGATCTATGACCTCGTTGCTGTCGATTATCCTCTCATTTTTCCTCACAAATCTCTTATACTTTCCGACGCTTTTTACAGCCTGTAGCTTCCTCTGTTCGGTATCTTCGGCATCGTAGATAAAGTTAGGAGCCAGGAATCCCCTGGCTATCTCGAAGGAGACAAGCGCGCTGATATCATCTTCCGGAAAGGCCTCGTTTGATTTCTCTCTAAGGTTCTCCTCGGCCTCCGTCAAGTCGTATACGTCATTGGGTGAAACCTTCCTTTCCGTCTCTCCTTGTATGACTATACCGAAGCTAGGGGGCTCGCTGAAAAGCTCCCCTTTGTCACGGACCACCCCAATCTCATATATTCCCCTGAGAAGGTTAACGCTGGCCTGCCTTATTCGGGAGAGTTGTGATCTGGAGCCTGTCCTTCTTCCTCCAATATAGAGCAGATGATATATCGCATCCTCCGGTATCCAGAACCCCTTTTCTCTGAATATGGAAACCTTCACAGAGTCCGTAGCTTTGACCTTCGAGAGGGTCATCACCTCGGAGAGAAGGGAATCTATGCCTGACAGGCCCTTCTGCAGAGGTTCTTCGCTGTGGTTAAATATCAGAGGTATCGATTTCCAGACTTCCTCCCTCTCCCTTTCGAGTTCCTGCTTGCTTTTCTCAACGTAGAAATCCAAAGGTGCGATTATCTCCTTTGGTGAGACCATACCTACAGTGAGATTGCTGAACTCGTAGCTTTTCCCACCTGGAAAGAGAAGGGCTATTATGAGGGTGGAGATACCCCATGTGGAGATCCTGAGAAACCCCCTCAGACTGAATCTCGGCAGCGATATCTTTCTTTTTATCTTAAATCTCATTTGATCTTTGTCTCTTAGCTTTTTCCATCCCTGCCTTCATAGAGTTCATAGGCCTTCACTATATCCTGCACGAGCCTGTGCCTGACGACGTCTTTCTTCGTAAGGTATATGAATCTTATACCCTTTATCCCCGAGAGAATTTCCTGGATCTGTATCAGCCCGGATGGCTTCCCGTCCGGTAGATCAACCTGCGTTATATCTCCAGTTATTACGGCCTTCGAGTTTACACCGAGTCTCGTCAGGAACATCTTCATCTGCATGGCTGTCGTATTCTGGGCCTCATCGAGTATAACATATGCATGGTTTATAGTTCTCCCCCTCATGAACGCCAGAGGGATCACCTCGATGGTCTTTATATCAAGGAGGTGACGGAGCCTCTCCGCAGTGAGCGTGTCTCCCAGGGCATCGTAGAGGGGGGCAAGGTAAGGATTGACCTTCTCCATCAGATCACCGGGCAGGAAACCAAGGCTTTCACCTGCCTCGACGGCCGGCCTGGCGAGCACAATCCTTGAAATTTCATGTCTCTTCAGGGCAGCGACTGCCTTTGCGACCGCAAGATATGTCTTTCCTGTTCCAGCAGGCCCTATCCCGAAGACTATGTCATATTTTTCTATTGCGGTCACATATTTCTTCTGTCCGGGGGTCTTTGGCCTTATAGCGCCTCTTCTCGTACTCAATATGACGTCTTCTCGCTCAGCCTCACCGTGAACTATCTCCTGTGATCTTTCGATCACGTTCAGGAGTTCAACATCGCTGACCCTATGGTTTTTCTCTATAAGCGACATAAGTCCCCTGAGGGCATTTGAGGCTTTCGTGACCCCGGTCCTTCCCCCTTCGAGGGTTATCTCCTCACCCCTAGCTATTATCTTAATGTCGAATTTCCTGGCTAAGGCTTCCAAGTTGGAATCATGTTGACCGTATAGAGAGAGAAGATCCACACCAGCGGCTGATACCTTTTCGGAAACTTTCTTCGCCAATTTCCTTTCTTTACCTCCTTTTGAACAAGAAAAGCCCCCAATCCCTGACAAAGTCAGAGATCGAGAGCTTCCCCTGAGCTTAAAATACTTCGGACACTCTTTAACCAGCCCCCAAGCCTCTTATCAGTGAAACTGGACTCATTACCCCATCGACGGATGGACTGAAATCCTCTCAGCGAGAGGTCAGGGTATTACCAGAATCTGAGCAGGGAGTATAAGGTTCGGATCCTTTATCTGATCCCTGTTGGCCTCGTATATCTTAGTCCATTTGGTCCTGTCATTATAAACATTCGCGTATCCGGATATCTTGGACAGCCACTCGCCCCTGACGACCAGGTGGTGTCCGGGCGGAATTCCCATCGGTACGGTGAATACCTGTTTGGGATATATGAGATCAGGGTCCTTTATCTTGTCCTTGTTAGCCCTGTAGATCCTCGGCCACATATAGGGATCGTTGTAATACTGTTCCTTCTTCGCGATATTCCACAGATTATCGCCACGGACCACGGTGTGGTACTTAGGAGGAGCGATCTTAGGCATCTTGTCTTTCAGCTTTGCCAGCATTCCTTCCACGCCGGAAATCTTATCGCTGATCTCTGGGAGGGCGCTTATGGGGTTGCTTTTGAGTTTCCCAAGCTTCTCCTCTATGTCTTTGATCTCATCGCGCTTTTTGTAAAGCTCCTCGCCCGAAAGCCTCTGCAGCCCGCGGATCTGTCCAGACAGGGCATCTATCATACGAGAGAACTCCTCGACACCATTTTTGTCCGATTTTATCAGGGCATATATCTCCTTGTCTGTGGCTTCCATCTTCTTGTTGGCATCGGCTATCTGAGATTTGGCCGACTCAATTTCACCTTCCACTTCAGCTATCTGAGCCTTGGCTGTTGCCTCTCTCTCCTGGCACTCAGCAAGTCTGGCCTGATACTCCTCATAGCTCATCTTCTCTTCAGCGGCGTAAGCAACTGAGCTGATAGATAAGACCAAAGCCGCCAAAGTTATGATCCTTAGCTTTTTCATACCGGCATCCTCTCTTTCCTAAGAAGGTTCTCTACATGCCTTTTTTGGCCAGATTGGCTTTGACGGCGTCCCTTTTTGCTTCCAATTTCTTCAGTTCTGATTTCTTGGATGAGAGCTCTGATTTAAGCTTGGAGAGTTCCTGTTTTTTGCTTGCCAGAGTCTTTTCCGCCGAATCAGCAGCCTTACATGCTTCCTCAAGGCGCGTCAACTCCTCCTTTGAGGGGTGCTTGGCGCAACCCGAGGCGAAAGGTAGAACCAGTATAGAGATTACAAGCCCATATCCCAGGGCATTCCTGAGCTTGACCGGTACTCCCATAGCTTTACCTCCTTGCCAACGGTGAAAGGATGTGATGAAGCTCGCTGTAAGGGAACTACTCCTACAAAACAAATATTAACAAATTGATATTTATATGTCAAGAGAAAAAATCATTTGTGGACATTGATTATTTTGTGGATAGACCTTATATTCTCAGTGGAAGATTCCTAAGCAAAGGTCCTAATGCGGTGATTTTTCTCTCAAAGGAGGCTCAGATGTCACGTTCATTCAGAGTTAGCGTCCTCTGTTTTACGGCATCTCTGGCATTTGTGCTGGGGGTAGCCTTGCCGGCAATATCTCAGGAACCTTTCAGGTTCGTGGTTCTCGGAGATACCAGATCAGACCACGCTTCCCACAAAGCTGTTGTTGCCCAGGCCTTGAGGCTGGATCCCGAATTTGTGATAAACACCGGGGATCTGGTCTCAGATGGCAGGAACATCAATCACTGGAAGGTTTTTCTCGACATTGTGAAACCTCTCAGAGCTGTGGCGCCATATTACCCTGTGATCGGCAATCACGACCACGGTGGTGCGGTTGCCAACATCTTTGGGCTTCCGGATGAAGATGGCACCTACTATTATTTTGCCCATGAGAATGCGCTTTTCATAATGCTGGATACTACCGCCGAGTTCTCCGAGGGGAGCCCACAGCATACCTGGCTCAAAAAGAGGCTGGATAGCGCAAAGGAGGATCACATATTCGTCTCGTTCCACCATCCCTCGTTTGGGATTAAGGCGTCGAGGAGGAACAACCGGGCTGTTATAGATGCCTTCCACGAACTCTTTGTGAAGAACAATGTCAGGACAGTTTTCAATGGGCATGATCACTATTACTACCGGACTCACAGGGACGGTGTAACTTATACGGTAATCGGCGGAGGTGGGGCCCCCCTCTACGATCCTGATCCGAGCCTTACCATAGAAGGGGACGTCTGGGGCAAGTACCATCACTGCATGCTGGTTGAAGTGAATGGGCCTGAGGTAAGGGGGACGGTCTATACTAAGGATGGCGAGGTCAAGGACTCCTTCTTGCTCAGGAAATAGAGGGAGCTTTTAGCCGGGAGGGTAGGGGATGTCTGTTAGTCCGTCAGGAAAACAGGATCGGGTATTTTTGCCTTCCCCCTGGCTTTCGGACACCGCCAGTGGTTTTACGGTAAGATCCTTCATTACAGGAGCTCTGCTTGCCTTTTCCATAAATATAGCTTGCCCCTACAGTGTGCTCATCCTGAAGAATGCCGGATTGACCTCCGACTATATCACCGCGGGGGCGATAATGTTCTTCTTCGTCCTTGTCGG
>CAZTBA010000059.1:0-19617 GCA_964611725.1 uncultured bacterium | reverse complement strand
ACCCCGAAGCGTACAGGCCACCCCTATCATCCCTATAAGTCCTCCCTACCCCGAACCCTGGGGGTGGACCATCGCTAAAATCGAAAAAGCAGTGATAGATCGGGTGATCGTTCGGCATGATCGTCCAGCGCGAATCCTTCCCAAGGGCATCTTCGAACATTTTCCTCAGAGACGCTGCAGCGGGACTGTAATCGAGATCAGGGCGGCCGTTATCCGCAAATACGAATCCCCCGCTCCTCATGTATTCCGACAGGTTCTGTATCTCCTTCTCTGTGAGTTCGAAAGGTTCGGTCGATGTCACGTAAAGGAATGGCGTTCTGAATAGTTCCCTCGAATCGACCCGTAGATGCTCATCGACCTTTGCCTTGATTCTGGTATGATCGTTGATCGCACCGACAAGTGATGAGATAGCACGAACGGCACTGGTGTTGCTGGTGCCCGGAGTTTTTACTACCTTGGGGTCCAGATCATTACACCATGCAAGCGACAGTTTCACAAACCCTGTTATGTTCTTCTTGTCGGATGGGTCCTGTATAACAAGAGCCTTATACTTTCCGGTATCCAGAACGTTCAGGTCGAGGAACTCCTGCTGCATGCTGATCCTCTTTTCAGGCTCCTTGGAGCTTTTTATCGCCGAGATTCTGACAGCAGGTTCCACGCTCATCTCACCGTAGTCCTCCCCTGTACCCACCCCGTAGCTGAAAGTAGCCACGGTCCCGAGGAGGTCGGGACTGTTTATCTCTCTTGTGAGGGTCCGGACCTGTTTCGGTTGCTGTACAGCCACCTTACGCTTGAGCATCCTTCTCTCAACGCGTTTTTTCTCAAACTGGAAAGGCTTGGTGAGCCTCGGTTGGCGGATGACAAACATGGTCTTTATAGGCTTCAGGGCCTGCTTTTCGGGTCTGTTGAAGGTGCTGTAAAGCAGCGCAACGACGTGCAGAATAATAGCTGTCACGATAAAGGGCATCAGTCTGCGCCGGTGCCTCTCCACAAACCCAAGTTTTAGGGAAGATGCAGGCCGCTCGAAGCGGGAATGGGTTTTCTTAGTATTCACACCTAAATCCTCAGATAAGGACACGCCAATTCCAAAGCAGGCTCAGCGCGCAAGGACCATCTTCCTAACCGTGCTACCACCGGTTGTGCTCAACCTGTATATGTAGACGCCGCTTCCTGACTCCCTGCCGATATCATCTCTCCCATCCCATACAAAGCGGTGCCACCCACCAGCTACCTTGCCCTCGAACAGATGGCGGACCGTACGGCCCATTGTGTCGTACACAGTCAGGCTGACGGCGGATTCCCCGGGGAGCCTGAACTCTATGACTGTGGCGGGGTTAAACGGATTCGGGAAATTCTGGAGGAGTTCGAAGCCCGTCGGAACGCTTTCGGCTTCATATCCGTGAACGGGCGTTATCGCTGAGAGGGCACACCGAAATCCGATGCCTGCGATTTTGGTGTTCGGGTCCGTATAGCTCCTGAAGCCACAGCGGACATCAGTTTCGTGACGAGTCTGCCAGCTCCCTCCGCGGACAACTTTCTTATCACCCGTTTCAGAGACTGAATAGGGGACGGTATAAAGCGCGAACCAATCCTGGACCCATTCCCAGACATTTCCGGACATATCGAGGGCACCGTATGGGCTTGTGCCTTCGGGATAGCTTCCTACCGGAACAGTATCATTATGGGTTCCACCGGCGCTGTTGGACATGGTTCCTTCATTCCAGTCCTCCCCCCAGGGGAACGCGCGACCATCGGTTCCGCGGGCGGTCTTCTCCCACTCAGCCTCCGTGGGGAGCCTCTTCCCGGCCCATTCGCAGTAGGCTTCAGCATCATACCAGTTCACGTATGCTACGGGGTGATCGGCCTTGCCCTCTGGGTAGGTGCCATCGACCCAGTTGTCGGGAAGAGGGGTATAGCCTACTGCATCGACAAACTCCTTATACCTGGCGTTGGTCACCTCATATTTGTCGATATAAAAGGCATTAACGTAGACAGACTGAGCCGGCCCAAGCTTTGACTCCTCTCCATCTATACCCATTATGAATTCCCCGGATGGCACATACACCATATCCTCGGTAACCGCCGTCTGAGAGAAAGCAGTCTTCCCGGGAAGCAGGATCATTACAGAGGCTAAAGCCAAGCTTGCAAATTCTTTCAACATGACATATCTCCTGATCGAAGCTAAGGTACCAGAACCGAATCCGGATCGGATTCAGGTCCCTTGAAGAGATTGGCATCAACTTCCCTTATGCGAAAATAGTACCAGACAGAGTCCACAGCAGCACTGTCAGCATAACCGCTATTTTCCAAATATATATTTTCCCCCTCGTTCGGGATATACTGCTCGTATATGAGACCGCTGGAATCCGACATAGAGACCATAAACTTAGATACAAGCTCATCCGGATCAACTTGTTCCCATTTTACGGTTATCTCGTTATTCTCCCATGTAGCCTCCACGTTCACGGGCGCGTGAAGGTAATCGCGATGGAAAGGCTCCACAGGGCTATTATCCTTGCTGCAACTACATAAAGTCAGAAACAGGATAACGAAGACAAGAATCTTCCTCACTTTCTACCTCCCCGGGTTACCGAAAGATACAGATAAGGCAAGATAGGGTATTTGTCTGACTTCCACAGCTAAGCTCACCCTTTTTTCGGGCTCGGGTTCGTATGAAGTCAGAAATATCGCATCTATGAGATTATAAACATATACAGCAGCAGCAGTTGCGAAAAAGGCAACACGGGTGTTATGCAATCTGTCGAGTTCCCTGTTATCTTTCTTGAGCTGCTGCCATTTCATCTCAGCTTCCTCGTACGTTCCCTCGAAGCGGAGTGCCTGGTATTCCTCATCCGACCTTTCGTACTCCTTGAGCCTTGCCTTATAGTTCTCATTTGAGTTGAGAGCCACAACAACACCTGTTACATAAGTGAGCAGAAATGCTCCACCTTTGACCTTGTGGCCTGCTGCTATCTGACCGAGACCGGGCACCAGGGCCGACATAGCTATCGACTCACCTTTGGAATAAATACGCCTTTCAGCGAAATTAAACTCCTCCTCGCCCAATGCTATCGACGGGATCGTAAGACACAGAAGGAAAAACACTATAAACCTTTGCAGCACCGATTCCCCCTTTTTAATGGAACTATTTTCGCCGACGAAATCTTTACAATATAGATACTTTTCATTACAGTCCCCATACATCGAACCTATAATCGCTCCTTAAATTCGCCACAGGACATTCCCTCCGGAAAGCGAACATTTCTCCCTGGAAGAATGTGTAAGGAGGGTTCAGGTTTCACTCCGAGGAGCACAGCTTTAGCTCACGGAGGTCCTCATCCCCAGCTTTCTGCACGCTTAATGCAAGCCGTGCGGCAGCCAAAACAGACCCCGTCGTCAAGGCATCCTTTTCCGCATTGCCGGCGATATCAGCCACAAACGATTTAAGATAACCGCCGGGATTGGCTTCCGGCAATTCCAAATACCTAAGCGTTGTTTCACCGTCAAGTGCCAAGGTGATATTCCCTGCCGTACAGGATGTCTCAATAATCCCCTTTCGTCCGAAAAATGTCATCCGCCAGTAAGACGGAAGGGAGTAACTCAAGCTATCGGGACTGAAATATGAAACATCCCCAAGGACGCCGCACCCGTTCTCCATTGTAAGCATCATCTGTCCGGCATCCTTGAAATGGGGGTAATCTTCAGCAAAGGCATTCCAGGATCTGGCAGCATTGATAACGGAAAAACGCAGGCCCGTGACCCACGGAATAAGATCAAGTGCATGGACGGCAATATCGTTTATCGTTCCGCCGTGCTTCCCAGGCTCAAAATACCACGCTGGCCTGGTGCCAAGCATCAATGGATGTTGTCCACCGAAATTAATTGCGTGTACTTCCCCTATCTTCCCCTGCTGAACAAGATCTCTGACACCTATAAATTGGGCCAGGTCGCGCATATCAAGCATACAGCCGACCTTCAGATTACCGGTTTTGCAGAGTTCCTCGATTCCCTTCAGATCTTCCAGGCTCGTACATATCGGTTTATCACTGATTACATTTTTCCCTCTTGACAAAGCCTCTATTATTATTTCGCCTCTTTTGCTGTAATAGTCTCCTACGGCTACCGCATCACAGTCGACCTCAGACAGCATTCTATCGATATCGCTATGAGTTATCCGAACCTTGCCTTCGGAATCAATAATTTCGCGGGTCGCCCTATCTTCCTCGCATGCAGCTACGATTTCAACACCTTCCATCTCCTGCGCGCTCTTATAGAGGCTGGAGATATGGCCATGTCTGAATCCCGCAAATACCAGATTGACACTCATTACCGTGCTACCCCATCAATGATTTACAAAGTATCAGAACCTGTTTTCAACTATCCAATCCTTATGCATCTTAGCAAAAATGTACGCTTCAGAATTGTTATCCTGCAGCCCCTCTTTCGACAGGAGTCGATCGAATACATCAACGGCCTTTCGCCATTCGTGCAGGTATTCATAGCAGACGCCGAGGTTGCTCAGGGCACCGATTTCACTCTCGGTGCCAGGGAACTCCTTGACAACCTTCTCAAAAAGCGGAACTGCCTCCGCAAATTTCGCCGGGGCCTCCGTCTTTTGGGCCTCAAGGAAGACCGTGATAGCTTTTCCGTATTCAGTATACGCTATGTTCTCCTCCAGATCTCTTGCCACACTGGGCACCATGGGAGCAACTTCGCTGTTGGGATAATATCTCAGCACTTTCTCATAGGCCTCAAGCGCCTTTTCGTACTCCCTTTTGTTATAATAATAGTCGCCTATACTGAACTGAGCGTTGCCGCTGAACTCGCTTTCCGGGAACTCCTCAACCAGTTTCTGAAAATACCGAACCATATCCTCGGCCCGATTCATCTGCAGGGATGCCCAACCGGCATTGTAGAGGGCATCGTCGGCCTCCTCGGAGACAGGATAATCGGTAATGACCCTCTCGTAACGCTCCAGGGATTCCCGATATCTTTCGAGGTTATAGTAGCATTCCCCGGCATGAAGCGCAGCATCCGCAGCTACCTCGTTCCTCGGATAGCCCTGCCATACCCTGTCGAAATTTGGCGCAGCGAGATCGAAATCCCTCTGGTTGAACTGGGAATACGCTATGTAATAATATGCGTAGACCGAATTCATGCTGTCACTGTACTTCTCCAGAAATAACTTAAGGGCACCTATACATCTATCATAATCTCCGAGCTGAAAATAGGAGAGCCCTATGCCAAGCTGCATATCGGCTGAATAGAAAGAATCGGGGTACCTCTCAACTCCTTTTGCGAATGCCTCTGTAACATTCCCGTAGTCTCCGAGCTTGTCGTAAGCGTTTCCCGTAAGGTAATATGCCTTCTCCTTCACGAAATAGGGAAGCTCCGTCTTCTCGTCGGGGATATCCATTACAAGAATCTCACGGCATGCTTTTATAGTTTCATCATATCTCTTCGCCCCATGGTAAAGTTCGGCGAGAAGAAGCAGATACTCAGCTTTTCTCCTATTATCCTCCGTATTGTCCGCCAGGTTTCTGTAGTTACCTATAGCTTCAGCGGTTCTGCCCATCTTTATATTACACATGCCAAGCATCCTGTAGGCCGAGTTCTTTATGCCCATGTTTTTGGCAGAAGTAAGCTTACTGAAATCCGCGGCCGCTTCCCTATAATTCTCAAGCATATAGAGAGAAGAACCGCGGCCGTACAGCGAGCTTTCCACCAGATCTTCATCCTCCGCCATATCGATCACCATGCTGAATTCTGTCACGGCTTTCCTGTAATTCTCTTTGGCAGCGAGGATCTTCCCGATCATGTATCTGTATTTCATCATCTCGCTTGCGCCCGACACATGCCCCATACCGTCACTGAGGATATCGAGTGCCCTGTCCATATCATTCCTTCTTATGAGGATCTCTCCCACTTCCAGCCTGGATCGACTGTAAAGCTCAGACCCTCGGGGCACTTTCAGGAGTATCTCAACCGCTCCGTCGTAGTCTCCGTCCCCACGGAGGGATATACCGAGTTCAAAGTATGCGACATCGATCTGAGTGGCATCTGGATATTCATCTATTATCTGCCTGTATATTTTCTGCGAATCTTTGTAATCCCTCTTGGAATGATATATCCTGGCTATCTGGAAGAGGGAACTAACGGCATATTCATCCTTTGGATATAGGGACGCGATGTCCAAAAATATGGGGAGGCTTTTTTCAATGAATTCGGGGTCCCCGATCCTCTGATAACTCAGGGCAATGTTGAACCGAAGGGCGATACGCAGGTCGGTTTCCGGATAGTCATCGAGAGTCTTCTGATATTCAGATACGGCTTTCAGGTAGGATTCCCTCACAGTGTCGCCCTCACCCGACTCGGAATACCTCTCTCCCAGATCATAGAAACAGCGTCCTATCCTGTAACCGACCTTATCCAATGGGAAGCCGGCCTGAGCCGCCACTTCACCGTAGCCCAAGGCGTAGACCCGGGATTCCCTTATGGCTTCCTCGAGATATCCCAGGTCGTGATACCTCTTTGCAACCTGAAATTGCATGCGAGCCTGAAAGAGCTTGTCCGAAGAGCTGTCTATGGCTCTCCGGTAGGTGCGTATGCAGTTCTGGAAATCATCCATATTCATATATGAGTCTGTTATACGGAGGTAGGCATCCTCCACCAATTGAGCCTGCTGTGGAAGTTGAATTATAACCTTCCAGTATGTATCTATCGCGCGTTCGTAATCTCCCATCTTGACGTACGTGTCTCCGATCTTCATAAGGGCCTTTCCGGCAAGCTCGAGGATCGTCTCCTCCACCAATCCGGCCAGCCTTTCCTTCTCCATCCTTAGCCGATCCGCATCGGTGATCTCCTTCAGGTTGGCCCTTTCAACCACCTTGCCGTAATAGGATATGGCCTCCTCGTAGCTTCCCATTTCGGAGTGGCACTCCGCTATCTGGAAGACTGCCCTGTCGGCCTGATAGCCCTCAGGGAAGAGTTTCACGAGCTCTTCAAACGTGGCTATAGCCCCGGCGTAATCCTCCAGCTTATACTGGGACCAGCCCTTGTTATAGAGCACCTCCTGCATGTAGGCGCTGCGGGGGTACTTCAGGACGAACTCATTCGCTTCTGGTATGATCCTCTGGTAGCGCCCCGCATCGTAAAGGACCTGGATCAGCCTGTTACCGGCAAGTATCTTGAGGGGACGCTCCTTTGATTCCTCCTCTACCCTGAGAAAGTACTCGACAGCCCTGTCGAAATTCGCATCGGCCTCCTTCATATGAGCATCACGATCTGACAGGTCAGTGGCCCTTTCGGCAAGTTTTACCTTCTCCTGGGCTATCTTCGAATACGAGTTCCCGACCTGGTAGAGGGCGGCATATTTTATAGAAGCTGTGATCTTACCGACTTTCACGGTAACGGTATCCATATCGAGCAGGTGGCTCTCGGCCCTGTCAAGTTCGATATACTTCTCTATCGCCTGATCATAGGCCCCCGAGGCATAAAACTTCTGGGCGTTTTCAAAGGAGAACCTGACGTCATCAACGGTGTGAAAGAATCCCGTTGCCGTGATAATCGTGGTCAAAATAAAAAGGATAACCCAGGCTGGGCCCATCTATACCTCCTACTTAAATCCAAGAAAGGCGTTTACGAAGACACGATAGACGTTAAAATTGTCAAATCTCCGGCTGACATCATCGTAGCGTTTGTTTTCGTATGATAATCCAAGAGTTATGTTTGCATCGTAACCGAAATAGGAATATTTGTTAGTGAGGAGCATCATGGCGGTCCTCATCCTGAAACTGTTGCTAAAGTTGGCATAATCAATAAAACGGTAGCTGAAACCTGGGAAACCCTGTACGCCGGCCCTCACCACAGTCCGATCGGTAAGCCAGTACTCCGCCCTGATTATAGGGATCGATGACCATTCATAGTCAAGGGGAATATCCATATTATCTCTCTGTCTCCTCAGGAGGAGGAACTTCATCTGGGGTGTTAGCTTAAACCTCCCTATATTCCAGGTGTAGTCGAGCTTGTTCACCATGGCGAGAGATCTGATCACATCCCTCTTCTGGTAAGTTCCATCCTCAAAGAGCCTCCTCCTCTGATAGTTCAACTCATATTTCAAAGAGTTGATGACATTAAGGGATCTGATGCCTCTGAATTTCGTTTCCACGTACAGCCTGTTGACTATGCTATCCCGGTAATTAAGCGGGTCCTTCAGGAGTGTAGGTTCGAACGCCCATGTGGGTCGGGATATCTCTTCCACCATTATGCGGATGACAGTCTCCTTCTGTGTATAGTAGTCATCCCTTATCCCATCTTGCACAACCTTAAGCTCATTCTCCACAAATAGTCCCCCGAGCTCTATATTCTCTTTACGGAAACTGACCCTGCCGTAGCCGAAACTGGTACGTTCCCCTCCTGCTATCTGACCCCAATCGGATTTCCCGAGCGTGACACCAATTCCTTTGATCGGATTGAATCGGACAAAGACATGGTAGCCATGGGAATCCTCATCATATGGATAGTCGAGCTTGTCATCGTTTTCTCTGTCGTCAATTATATCGTTATTGTTCATATCAGGCCCATAGACGAATTCATCAGGTTCGACACCGTACATCAGAAAAGGTTCGTCATAGTCGGGAATCAGGTTGTTGTTCTCGTTTGTATCGACCAACCCGTTATGATTCTCATCCCTACCCGGGAAAACCCCATCTATATCCCCAGGGGCGGTAAACAATGGTTGCTGGTTCCTCCTGCCGATCTCAGGATAGCGGTCCCTGTCATCGTTATCCTCAACCAGGTGCCAGTACCAGGTGTTGTTCCTGAAGTCCCAGGTAGGATCATTTTCCACACCGACAGCACCTTGATGAGCGCGCGGTTCATAGGTCCTCAACACCGTGTTATAACCCGGGCCGATATGGAAGTACTCACCTCCGAAGGCCACATATCTCGAATCCTTTTCTACGCTAAGGTAGTAGGCTTTGTCCTCAATCTGATTGCGCGCACCATATTTCCCTTGGGCGAGTTTGTTTGGATACTGGAAATAGTTGAAATTATACACATATTCACCGTTCACCCTTATCCCTTTAAAATGCATATTCATGTCCACACCGCAGACGGCGAGACCTGTTGGGGCACCATAGTTGAACCTTACCCAGTTCAGGTTCGAATCGTCCTGGACATTACCATGGGCCCAGGCAACCGGGTAATAGAAGTTGGCACCGTAAGAAACCTCATATCTCGGTATGGGAGACTGGTAATAGATATCAGTCACATCGATCCGGTAGTCACCTGATAAAAGGGCCTCGAACCTGACAGACTTCACACTTGGCACGCTTGACAGATCGAAATAGTAGGTCACGGAATTATAACCATCGGCATGTTGGGGAACCTTACTGTCTAACATCCGGAAGTAGGTCTGTAGCTCATCAACACTAACCCTGGCACTTACGTCTTTCCCGTCAAGGAGATCCCTCAAATAGAGATAGTCAGCGAACAGGGGAATTTCCTTATCGCGGAACATAATTCCGCCAAATTTAGCGTAAGTGCTCCGACGGAATTCGTTCGTCAACCTATTCAGGGTACCCACTGCTGTGGGGTTCTGGCGGCTGGATACAATTACACCCGGAACTATGTCATCACGCAATTCGTCGTTCACATAGATCCTCATCTTATATATGATAGGGCCGAGCTCATCATCCGGAGAATCGTCCGTAATCCGAACGGCTATATAGGTTGGCGGCGGATAGCGTGCCGGAACACCTTTATAAGAGTTCTTTGAGTTCACGAGCTGAGGATCGAATACATGATGGTTCAGATAAGTAAATCCAAGTCCAATTATACCGATCTGTCTCTTCCAGTGACCTCCGAAGAGGATGGTGCTGTAGTCGAAGGAAGCCACATCATCAGGTCCCAAACGGGGGTTGAGGGCAATTGGGTTGGAGAACCTCGAGAATATAGCAGAGCCCTGATTATTTGGAGTGGTAAGATCCCATCTTACGCCATTAAGCCCCGCAATCTGCATAGTCAGTGGTGTGAATATGGTCTTGATCTCGCTTCCGATGATTATCTTGGAGGACCAATTGTTGTTGCTGAAACTTCCGACTATAGCTCTGTTAAATTTATCAAAGAAGTCTCCCGCTTTCCATAGATAGCTGGAGGGCTCAGGATCAAGTGTCCTGCTCTCCTCCCAACGGTACATTTCGACTCCGTTGATAACGAAATTTCCCAGAGGATCGTAGAAGTTCCTGCGATCGTCAACGTAAGGGTAAACTACATTCGGGGGATTATTATACGGATGCTCAGCGTAATTGACGTAGCGGTCATCAAATTCGCCGAGGAAGGCCCTTCCCTCCAGTCTGCTGGCTATGTTCAATCCTATATGCTCTTCTTCAGCTACCACAATTCCTGGTATACCGGATATGACCCATATTAAAACCAGAAATACTGCAGAGCGGAAACTTTGCATCTCCCTACTCCAGACCCATAGTTAACTGAACGAAAATGAGAGAATAATCTTCATCTTCGCTCTCTCTCGATCTATCTTCGAACCTCTTGATACGCAGATGCCATCCGGTGTTCAAGCTGAAGTTGTATCCCTTATAGATCGACATGTTGGTCAGCATCACGACGTAATCCTCGGTAGTGTAGCTCATATTTCGGTTTAACACATCGTGGTACCAGCTTTTCATAAACGGGAATCCCTGAGCCCCTGCCTTCAGTGTGGTATTCGGTGTCAGGGCATACTCTGCTTTCAATATGGGATAAAAGAAGTTCTGGTGAAGGGGATAGATCTTATTCTTAAGGTCACTTCCACGCCTGATCATATATTTGAGCTGCGGCACTATATTAAGCCTGCCCTTACCCCAATTGTAGCTTATGCGGCTGACCGATGCCCAGTCAGTTATATCGTTATATCTCTTGCCCCTGGGGTTCATCTGCCAGTTAAGCTCATACTTGACAGAGCCTTCGAGAAGGAGGTTGCCGAGGGCAAAGAGCTTTGAGTCAATGAAAAGTGTGTTGACAAGGCTGTTCTCCATAAGAAGAGGATCCTCGTAATCGACAAGATCGTTCCGTATGCTATCCTCCACTTTCCTGAAATTATTGGCGATGTAGAGCTGGCCAAACTCCGGGGCCTTCCAAAAATATTCCAGCTTTACATAGCGTGCCAGGTTCCTACCTCCATTTGCCAGCGCCCGTGTATTGTAGTAGCCGACCCTGATATCAGTGTCCGAACCCAGGGCAAGCTCAACAAATCCGTGGTAACCCTTCAGATTCGTATCGTACACATAGTCAGGTCTATCGTCGTTCTCCCAAGTATCGATGACACCATTGTTATTCAGGTCATCTCCGTATTCAAAAGCCTCTGGATTTACGGAATAGAGGAGAAATGGTTCATCGTAATCAGGGATACCATTGGCGTTCTCGTCCGTATCGGGGCGGCCATCGAGGTCCCTGTCGATTCCCGGATAAACCCCGTTCCGGTCGCTCTGAGACGGGATGAAGTAGGAGTCGGGGTAAGGGTCTTTATCATCGTTATCATCAACCATATCGAGTATAATCGTGTTATTTCGGGTTAGATCGAAGCTCCCACCGAGTTGACCGAAGAAAAGTTTCTCAGGGAGGTCAGTATAGCTTGTAAAACTCGGATCCATCACGGTGATGGAAGTCGAATATCCGGGACTAACCTTAAAATATTCGGCGCCCAGGGATAATATCCTGTAATCCTTGATGAGGTTAAGATAATATGCGGATTTATCATCCCTGTGGTACCTTCCATGCTCGGTAGGATACTGGAAGAAGTTTAAGTTTCTGACCCATTCCGATTTCAGCCTGAACCCTCTGGCACTCAGGTTTGCATGAAATCCGAGGACCATCCCGCTTGTCTGGCGGCCATAGGAGAAGCGGATCTGTCTGACGTTACTTCCGTCTTTCACATCCTCCGGTGACCTGGCAACGGTATGGTAGAAGGTGGCCCTGGTCACTCCACGGGTATCGTGTATCTCCGACAGGCTTATAACGTAGTTATTGGCTACCAAAGCATCAAATTCGACTGAATTGGCGTACTCGGGAATCTCAAACCAGTATATGAGGTACTCCTTCCCGTTGGCCTCAAGGAAAGGCAATCTCTCATAATCTATGAAGTCAAGCTTGCCACCTAAGAACTCAACATAAGGGGCTATCATCCCGGGGAAATAGCGATCCACATTTGGATAGGCAGGGTCTATTATTTCGGAGTTATGGCGGGTGACCTTGGGCTTCGTTGCTGTGAGTTTACCATTGATATACATACGGACATTGAAGACCTGCGCTCCGCCCCCATCCTCGTCACTTCCGTCGCTGAACTTAACAGCTATGTATCTTGTCCTTCCAAGGGAAGTTACGGGGGTAACTCCTCTGATGGACATCCCTTTCGTCCCTTCCACAGCGTCGATACGGTACTGGTTCAGATAAGTGACACCCAAGTTTAAGATGCCGATCTGAGACTCGAAATGTCCCCCGAGAAGGTAGGTTGAAGCAAGCGCCCCGATCTGTGTTGGCTGGTTTCCCTCATTCTGATCAAACATGGGACGATCGCGCCGTGAAGCAACCGCTGTAAAAAGGGCCTTTTCTCTGTAGGATACATCCCAGCGTATACCGTTGAGGCTGGCAAGGTCGAGTGTAAGGGAGGTGAATTTCGTACGGATATGGTCCCCGATTATGAGCCTGCTGGACCATCTTTTGTAGTTGTCGCCCCCGATAATGAGCCTTTTCGAATAGAGATAGTAGAACGGATTCTTATCCAGGAAGCTGCCGCGGTCCGGAGATCTGGCTTTATATTCGCTCAGGTTATATATTTTGACCCCTTCTCCGAGGTAATTCCCAAAAGGATCATACATCCGATCAGTTGGTTTATCGATCACTGTCCGACCGTATGGCCTGTACCCTTCAAAGCCATAGTTTTCGTACTCCTCGGTGGGACGATAGATAAGCTGTGCCTGGCCGCAGAGAGGAAATAGAAACTGCATAAAGATCAGTGTTGTCGCAGCTATAAGACTCCAGGATCTGCAGCGTTTAATCGACTCTTGCTCGCACGAAAAACTGGGTGTAATCAAAGCTACTCAGTTCCTCCAGGTCTGTGAAATCTCTTCTGTTTGTTGTAATTCCAATGTTTATATTCACCCTATGTCCGGAATAGTCACTCGTATTTTCCAGAATTACTGCATAGTTTACGGCGTTAAAGCTCTCCGAACCATCTGTGAGATCGCGGAATATCTCTTTGAAAAACGGGGATCCCTGGGCTCCCAGCCTGATGTAGGTTCCTTGCGCCAATTCGTAGTTAACTAAGAGTATAGGCATCAGATGGTAGTTCTGTTCCAAGGGACTTTTCCTGTCGGAAGTACTCGATTTGAACAGGGAGTATTTCAACATCGGACGTAGTGTAAGAGGGCCGCGTTGCCATGTATAGTCCGATTTCACTATCCAGGCCCAGCTCTGGAAAGTCCTACCCCTTCGCATGGTAAGGTCAGGAGAGAGGTATTTCCTCTGCTGGTTGAGATGGTACTTCAGGCTGCTCCCAAGTTTGACCTCGTCGGTGATTTTCAGTCCCGTCTCCAAAAAGGCATCATGGACCACACTGTTGTTCATCTGGAGGAGGTCCGGCCTTACTTTTATGGAGAAGTAGCCAGGGACAAGGGGATCAACAACATACTCGTACAGGTCATCCGGTATGGTATCGTGTACCCGCTTTATCCTGTAGTTCAATCCCAGAGAGCCGAGGCCATCCTCCTTCCAGTCAAGGCTTGTCTCACAATATGTAGTCCGGTCTCCTCCTCCCCCGGACTCCTGTCTCACGCTGTAGTGTCCGAGTCTGACTTTGATGTCCTTTCGGAGCTCGAACTCCGTGAACATGTGATAGCCCTTGGTGTCAAACTTATAGGGATAATCAGAAGTTTCATCGTTCTCACGCGCATCCACCACGCCATTATTGTTCATATCATCGCCATATATGAACTCATCGGGATCGGTATAGTAACTGAGAAAAGGCTCCATATAGTCCGGAATCTGGTTGGCATTGGCGTTATTGTCGGGGATACCGTCCCGATCGACATCGAGACCCGGATAGACACCTCCGCCGATAGCGCGGTCGGGTTTTGGGTCAAGATTCGCCATAGCATCCGGCGTTGGGATAGTGATATTGGAGCCGGGTTTCCCCTGCTCCCAACTATCAGGCCATTCGTCCCTGTCATCGTTGTCGTCCACCAAGTAGAAATTATCGGTTTTCTGTTTATAGTCGTTGAAATAGGCGAGGGAGGTCGGCAGATCCGGAGGTATATAGAAGCTTTCAAATCCGAATTTGTTCCCCCCTATGGGCCTTATGACCCTCAGGAAATAGGAATCGGTAACGTTTTTTGAACGCTCTCCCTTAGGGCTCGGGAACTTGGAGAAACTGAAGCCCCGCACATATTCCGCACTTACATTGAACCCGCCGAAATTCGCCTGGAGATCCGCTCCGTAGAGGGTTATTCCTGTTGGGAAGGAATAATCGAAGGTAATCCTGTCGAAATTGGAATAATCCTTCGGGTTCCCGGGCGAACGACTGACGTTATGCCAGTCATCCCAGGTCGAACCCGTAATTCCTTTCATATTTAGTCTCGATGCCACATCGATGTTGTAATCGCCGCTGACCATCGCCTCGAAACTCACCCTTCGGGCGTCTTTGGGAATAACATATTTACATATCAACACATCCCCCCCATCTACTTTCGTCGGCATGGAGGATGCTTCTGTCTTGAACGAAAGGAGCTTTCCCAGGGTTACGCTCTGCAAAAGCCAGGGGCCATCTCTCCGTTCAAGGCTCGGGAAAAACTGGCTTATCTGATTGCGGTTTTCCTTACTCCGATCCTTCCTTATCAACTCATCCACTCCGCGGATAAGCTTTACCTCAGGTACGGCCGGGTATTTCTCCCCGTTCACGTACATCGATATGGATACAAGTTCAGGTCCAACGCCATCTTCCGGGGAATCATCGCTGAGGATGACATAAACTTCATCGTAACCGGAAAGATCGTATGGTACAACGCCTTTCAGAGAACCCTGTTTCCTATCAGCCATGCTATCGACATGATAGAGGTTCACATAGGAAACCCCGAATACCAGAACCCCACCCAGGATGCTCTGCCAGTGACCACCAAGGAGATAAGTCGCAAAGCTCTTCTCGCCGATTATTCCGGACAGTGAGATACTCACTATAGGTTTTGAAACCCTGGAGGCAACAAACGAGAATTTGTTCCTGCGCATCGTAGCATCCCAGCGGATGCCATTCAGGCGAGTAATGTTGATCGTCAGCGGAGTGAAGTATGTCTTAATAGCATCCCCGACTATCAAGGTGCTTGACCATTTGTGAAAGGAATCTTGACAGATAACAAGATTATTGAAATAATCCCTGTAATAATAAGTCTTTGAAATTACGCTCCCACTTAACGGGTTTCTGGTACGGTACTCCTCCAGAGTATATATATCAATTCCTTCAATCAGGTAAGACCCCAATGGGTCATATATACTGTTTCTCTGTTCTACCTCGTAATCGCGGTATTCCATGAAGCCATAGTTCTCATATGCCTCGTCCCAGAGGGGATATGAGTCCCTGGAGAGGAATTGGGAAGCAGCTTCTTCGCAGAAAAGGAAGATCAAGCAGAAGAAGGATAGAGCGAGGGCAAACGATCTTCTCCGTGCCTTATAGATTGTAACAGATCGAGGTGATGCATAATTCATAGGGATTCCCTATCCGGCCGTATCTGGCTACAGGACGGACCATACCCATCCGAAGTAATCACGGGATGTTGAGAGGTTTAGTCTCAGTAAGCTACTGTTACCGTCCCGGTTGACTCCTCCTTACCGATGTCGGTCTTGACCACAACTCTATATATGTATACACCAGGTCTGACTAAATCTCCGTCTTTATCCGTGCCGTCCCAGTAAGCAGGAGATTTCCCTGCTTCAGCATTATCGCCTGGGTGCGCATAGGCCATAGGTTTCAGATACCCACTGTAGAGGTGCCGGGCCAGCCTTCCCTGGAGATCATAGATATATATATCCACTTTCCTGGGAATTGAGGCCTTCGATATGGTAAACTCTATGACCGTGTAGTCACATACCCCGTCACCATTAGGTGAGAGGACTTTCGGCTTTGGACTTACCCTCGTAAGGATATCCTTCAGCCCTATTGACGTGGCACTCGATGAGAGCGATCTGGCCTCTCCGGACGGCCCCGGAGATATGTTCTCCTCAATGTTTAAAGGGTTGGAGCTGCCAGGAGCGAATATCACCCCTCGGAAAGTGTGGGAAACCCCGTAGACTGTAGCTCTGAAATGGATTGCCAGACTGAGACTTGAACCAAAATCCGGTTTCAGAGGCTCCGAAAAGCTTATCCAAAGCGTATCGCTCGTCGAGCTGATATTCCCTATATCTGTCTCACCGATTCCCTCCACCTCACTCACAGGAGCAGTGCTCGGAACAGATATTCCCAGTTTCTCTATACCGACATCAGCCTGGGAGAATTCGAGATCGAGGTGATAAGTGAAATCTGCCTCTTCCCCGAGGCTTACCTCCCGGGGCTCGATGCTTGCCAGGGCGCTGGTGCATGCCATACTCCCGACATCGTATTCCATCGACATGAGCCTGACCTTTGGGCTAACTTCAGGATCAGCGGTGGAAAGGTTTACCCTGTACTGAAAATACTTCGCGGGCTCAGATGCCGGAAACCAGATTCCCCCTGAGCTGTACCCTTCGCTCCATCGTCCCCAGGAGCTCGTATCCTTGGCAGCCCTGAACTGTATCGTAAGGTCGGTGAACTCCGGGACATCCGCCTCCCATCTGACAATCCCAAAATTTTTGAGGGAAGCCGGAGGCTCAAGCCCTATTGGTGATGAGATGTAGGTTCCGCTGCTGGTGAAACCCTGGCCATAGACTTCGATCTCAGCGCTTATGGGATAATTTATGCCATCGATTTCAGACACCGTCACCTTCACGTACCTGGCCTGGATCGGTCTGAAGGAAACGCTCGACTGATCGTAGGTGGTTATATTATGAAGAGTGGCAACATCAGTCCAGCGGAACTCGTCCTCGCTCACGGACACATTGTATCCCTTTATCGAGTTCTTTTCCAGATCCTGAGGTGAAGATCCCCTTGTTATCACCCTTACAGATCTCACGATCTTTATTTCCTGGAGATCTATGGTCGCAAATTCCCCGAGAGCAGCGATCGACTGTGTACTCCAGCCAGTGGTAATCAGTCCGTCGGTGACTTCAACATGGTTTGATGGTTTCCCCAGAGCCAAGTTCTCTCCGTCAACCGGTTTCAAAGCGATCCCATTTTCAGGATCGGATATGTCAACCCCTCCGGGGTATCCCGATATCACCTCAGCCCTCGGATTGAAAAAGCCCTGAACGTTTCTCAGTTCGATAGTCCCCAACTGGACGTATGACCAGATATCGCCAAACTTAACCTTCTCCGTAAGCCAGGAGGTCCCTATCTGGGGGACATCGGTCCAGAACCAAATATCACCGGTACTCATAGTGCTGGTGGAAGTTCTGAAACGGTCAACCTGGACACTGATGATCAGTCCGGATTTTCCGGATGAACCGTCGTTATGAACCACCACGGCCAAATGGTTATCTCCATTTGCTGCGCTAATATCGTAGCTTTCGGCATCCTCTACCCCGGAGCCTGAACCGAGGGACGCACCGTTAAGATAGATTTCATAGGAATCCGCTGCGGTTACAGTGAGCTTTCCGGCACCACCTCCGCACTTGAAAGTATTTCTGAAATATACCGTGCTCTCCCACCTTTCCTGGGTCCAGACATCCGGATATGCCTCAGAAAAGGCAAAAAACAATATCAGAAAAGCCAGAACCTTTTCGAATCTTCTCAATCTGCTGATCATATCGGATAGATCCTTCGAGCGAAGCTCCCCAGAGGTGCGGCCTCTGGGGAGCTTCCTTTACAGGGATAGTCACTGAAGACTCTCCCTAACAGTTTCGAACCTCAAAAGGCCAACTGCTGAACCTCTCGAAACTACTTCAGGAGCATCATCCTTCTGGTTTCTGAGAAGGTCCCGGCCTCGAGCTTGTAGAGATAGAGGCCGCTGCTGACCTTGCGACCGTTCAGGTCATGCCCGTCCCAGCCTACCGCATACGTGCCAGGATCAAGCGACTCGTTCACGAGTGTATTTACAAGCCGCCCATTGACATCATATACGCTAAGCACTGTGTTAGCCCTTCCAACCGATTCGGCCAAGGAGAAGTGTATCGTGGTCGAAGGGTTGAATGGGTTGGGGAAATTCTGAGAAAGGGCACAGCTATTCGGCAGCCTGTTGGTGGCAACTTCCTCTACACCCACACCAGACGGAACTATGCTGGCCATCTGAACATCGTATGGGATATGGACCAGATAGCGGTCCGGTGCCAGGTACAGCCCGTCGTACTGGCTTTTCCCCTGGTCGACTGAAGAATCAACCACTATATTTCTGTAGCCAAACATACCATAAGGGTTATTCTTCAGGTCGATTTTGAAAACACCGGTCCCATCGAGTCCGAGAACCATGTTAGGAGTTGGAGAACCCCCCTCTGGCAGATACATGTTCCCGTAGCGATCTGCGGTGATTCTATATGGGAAAGTCTCAGGTGTCGGAGGAGGGGGATCGGTATAACCATAGTGATCACCCCACGAATCCCCAACCCCGTTAAATCCAACAAGATTGCCATCCCAGTCGAAATGACATATCTTCCCCGTATAGTACGAGGTTGTAAAGACCCCGAGATCCGAGACATAGACATCAGTCGGTCCACGGGCGAGCAGTTCGCCTACATCGTTAGGACGGAGATAATAGTCGGAAAGGTCTATCATATCGATGTAAGCACCGGTCTGAGGATCGACTATAAGGATCTGCGGAATATTCAGGTTGCGATCCCCAAAAGCGATGTAGACTTTACAATCGTATGGAACGGCCGCCCAGGCCCTGGCGTTGAGTTGCAGGATACCGTTCGTTCCCCAATCACTTATGAGGATCGGGGTGCCATCCTCCCCCAAAGTGAATTTTGCAACCCCCCTGTTCGTCTGGCTAACATACAGGGCCTCAACATCATCCTCCGAAGGCCTAATTCCCGTAATCTCAGCATCATTCGGATCAAAGAATTCAGAAGTATCGATCGTGAGAATGGCTCCAGGATTGGCCAGATAATCGGTCCCCAGGGTCGCTTTTCCTATAAAAGTCTGGTTGGGGGGATTGAACGAGCAGTATATAGTTGGAGGATCTGTCCTGAATTCTATGTAGTGGGCCAATCCTCCCCATGAATCGACGTCAAATGCTGATAATGGAGCAACCACCGTAGGTTCAGTGACCATGTCGATCGCATAGATACCGTACACATACTCACCCTCAGGAAGGATGTTACCATCATTATCCCTCCCATCCCAGGTGACCATTCCAGGACCAGGCTGGAGATCTTCTCCTACAGTGTGAGTCTCGGCATCAGAGGAAACATATACCAGATTGCCCTCAGGATCGTAGACAGCGAGGTAAACGGTACAAGCAGGCCCATTCACAGTGACAGGTATATCCAACTGGCTACCGTCGAAAG
>CAZTBA010000058.1:0-19636 GCA_964611725.1 uncultured bacterium | reverse complement strand
GCAAATCAATCACTTAACCAATTTAGACTAAAGAACTTTGTTTTGGTGCAGTGATCGGGAAAGCCAGTATTTACGCAGATTTCTCAGATTTCATGAATTATTCAGGCTAAAGATTACTTAAGCTCGATTATAATTTACTTCTGAGATTATGCCTGACCTTGAGTACCCCAATAAAGAGAGGCTGACCTCTAAGCGACCTCGCTGCTTAGGTTAAGAATCTCTGATGCAATCCTGTTTATCTGATCCCTTATCTTCTTGGTTACACAGTCTCGATCGTAATGGTCACACCCCCTTCTATTGCAGAATTGAACTGGATTCGAACACATATTCGTGTTCATGTGTTCGAAGGTATTATCCACCTTTTTCCTCAGAACGTTGATGCTGAAATTGTCGCCCAAATGTTCCTTTCCGGCTCTTATAGCCTCTTCGAAAAGGATTTGATGAAGTTGCCTAAGCTCGAAAAGACCCATATCTTCGATCTCGTCGTCGAGACTCTCTTTGTCTCTGATTATTTTGAGCGCCTTTTCTTTAATTGCTTTCAGTATCTTTTCCCTTTTTCTGGCCTGAATTTCTCTAAAGAAGTTTATATTGGCAGATTTGCTAATATATTCGGATATCACTTTGTCAGGCTTCTCCATATATTCCTGCTGGTTCTCCGACTGTCCCCGTTCATTCTCCAGAAGTTGGGCAACAGCCGGGTATTTCCGTTTCAATTCTCCATTTGTTGTAGTCATAGTCCCTATCATTAGTTTGCTGGTCTGCTGGTCTATTACACTGAGAATTTCCCTGACCTTATCCTCATTTGACTCCTGCCCGGTATTTGGCCGGTAAGGTGAGATTTGATCAAACGGCCTTCCCCCAGATCTTATTACGTTCTCCTGTGTGTCCAATCTTCTTCTGGCGATCTCAGCCATGTTTAAAAGCTCCATAAACTGCTTCAATCTCGCAGCTCACTTCTCCTGAGTTTCAGCTGCAAGTCCTCAATGGCAGTCCCGGTTACCAATCGTTGTAGGGATCCATATGCGATCTCTGGATCAACCTCCCGAAACCTTCCCTGTCAACGTTAACTTTCACTATGCCCGTATCGGAAAAATAGACCCACCCGCCTTTGAAATCTGGACCCTCGGAGGGGTTCACCATCACTTTATCACTCTTGTTTATCATCTCCCTGGGAATTTCTTTCAGAAAGCTTCTCGAAACAAGGGAATCGAGATTAGCTGGAAAATCTCCCATTTTTCCAGCATACAGAGCCACTGCTGACCTCAGTGTCTGCAAGCTTTCCTGAGTGGCATTGATCTTAGTGTCCGGGGTCATGTCATGGTGCCTTGGAAGGAGTATCATAAGGAGTGTGCCTAGAAGAGCCACAATTATGAAGATTTCCGTAAGAGTGAACCCTTTTTCAGAGTGAAGCAAAGTCCAACCTCCCTCCGTGGGATATTACCCTTGAATGCCCCCGGACAGATCCGCCAAATCAATTACTATCCTTGATCTCTGCGATCTTTGATTTGACTTCTTTGACATCGTTTTCAGCTTTCAACTCTTCAAAGATCGACAGTGACTTCTCGAATAGATCGAGCGTCTTTCCCACATTATTCCCATTGCTGCAAGCTATGGCATAATCCCTGCAGGCTTCAGCCTCTCCGAGTGGGTTGTTGCACTCCCGGCTTATGGTTATGCTCCTTTCGAAAAATATCTCCCCACGATCCCAATCTCCCTTTCGTCCGTAAATCACACCGAGGAATTTCAAGGCTTCGGCTTGTGCAAGCTTGTCATTTATCTTGGATGATATTGAGAACGCCTTCCTTGCGTATGCATCCGCCAGAACATGATCGGAGATCTTGATGCAGAGCTCAGCTCTGTTCAGGTATATGTTGGCCATAAGCCCAAGATCACCCACTTCCTTGGCTAACTGGAAGCTTTTCTCATAGAATTTGCCGGCTTCCTTAAGATCATCGATATCCACATAGGTCATGCCAAGGTTATGGTATGCGTAGGCCATACGCTGCAGATCTCCCAATTTCTCGTATCTCGGAAGACTCTCATAGTAATGGGTCAGGGCCTTTCTGTGATCTCCACGGACATTGGCCATGGCCCCGAGAAGGTTGTTTATATCGGCTATCATACGGCTGTTCGAAAGCTTCTCGCTTAATTCCATAGCTCTATTGGAGCATCTGAGGACATCGTCCCATCTTCCCTGTTCGAAATAGACTATGCCCATCTTCCTACAGACTTCGGCAATGTATCCCTCATCACCCGTCTCTTCAAATATATTAAGGCTCTCAACATAGTCTTTCAGAGCCTCATCCCATCTGTTTATCTTCGAGAGAATATTTCCTCTTTCAAGCAGGATCTGTGCCAGATCTGACTTCTCCTCGAGATTCTCGGCCAGTGGTTGGACTGAGTCTAGGATCTCCAGTGCCTCCTTCCAGGCACCGGCAGTCTGCTGGAACCTGCAGAGCTTAAGGGCTAAGGCAATCCTCCAAAGCTTAAGCGCTGAGGTAACCTCTTGACTGTCAGAGATCTCAAACCCAGGCTCCCCAAATGCAGAATTTATTCCCCTGAGAAGGATTTCTTCGGAAGGCATGAAATCGGGGGAGAAACTTGGAGAACTGATCCCTTCCTCCATGGTAACACCAATGGAATCGAGTTTACGGATGGATTCCTCTATCTGGTCTGAGGGATCATCAGAGGAGAAGGATGAGGTCAGGCACGCGATCTTATTGAGGAGAAGTTGGATCTTTTCCTCATTTATTTGCTCTTTCGGCTTCATATTCTTACCTCCGCCTTATATGAGAGCGTACCTGGAAAAATGCCAGATCTCCGCACTTACTTTCTTCTGATTCTTATCGACCTTGCTCTCAATCCTCTCCCAGCACGATCTCTCGGGGTTCCACCAGTAGACCGAGATTGAATCCTCATCCACTCCCTCAAGATCGGCATCCTCGTAGGATATGGTAATCTTAACAGGTTTGTTGAAGACAGTCCCATCAGGACCGAAGTCGCATATGAGGAGATCATCGTTCACAGCTATGCTTATAAACGTATCTTCTTTCAGTGCACCCTTAGGTATCTTGACACTGTTTCCATCGAGCCTTACCTTGCCACCCCTCCTGGATCTTACGAACTCTCTAACCCGCTCCCATCCATCCTCACCTTTATCCCTGTCCCTATGAGCCGGCTTCATCCTGGCTGTCTGATCCGATGTCAACCTCCTGATAGGTTGAAGTTCAGGCTCAGGGGAAGGCATCAAAGTATGCTTTGTGGGCAGCGGGATATGCTCACTGCACCCCTGGAAGAAAAGAAGGCAGGCAATAGAGAAAAGCCCGACACAGACAGAAAAAATCTTCATGAATCTCATTTCCACCTCCTTCAAAGGATCTACCTTAAAGCTCGACAGAACATATCGAGAAAAAAAGCCACTTGAAACCACTATCCCTCCTTCCTTAACAGTAATTGTCACCGGTGGGAACATGCTGCAAAACCCGTGCCACAACGAAACGGGGGTTCTGCTGTTTTAGAACCTATGATTTTGTTTTACAGGGTTTTATGGCCTCAGTAAATTAATTGTACTCAGTAAGATATTCTGAAGTCAAATGGTCTTACTGTAACGAAATGTTACAGCATATTGATCTATTTGGATATAAGAGTATTATAATCAAGATCTTATGTACAAACAGGAAGGTGTAACTCTATGTTGCGGCCCTCTGTTCGGATACTCTGCGCAAGATAATTAACTAATGACCCAAAGCCACAAATCCTGCTTTTCACTTCTGTCTTCACTACGGTTTCACTAACTCAGATCCCAATACTGGGGAGGGATCTGATCCAATCCTGGCTTGACATAAGAGTGTTTTTCCATTATATTTCTCTCAACCCTTTGGGGAAGGGCGAGATTCCCTTACCGGTGGTGAAAGCCCACGAGCAGGGAGCCGGAGTTTCCTGCAGAACCGGTGGAATTCCGGTGCCGACGGTAAAAGTCCGGATGGCAGAAGGGCTTGATTCCAGGCCACATACCCCGAAGGTCCTATGAGATCTTCGGGTTTTTGATACTTTACCTATGGGAAATTCAGACATAGACTTCATGAAAAGAGCCCTTGAGCTTGCACGAAGAGGCATCGGGAGAACAAGACCCAACCCGATGGTCGGAGCTGTGCTGGTCAGGGACGGTCACATAATAGGGGAGGGGTGGCACAGGGAGGCTGGCACACCACACGCCGAGATCGAGGCGATCTCTGCCGCATCTGAGTCTCCCAAGGGGGCAACTCTCTATGTTAACCTGGAACCGTGCTCGCATTTCGGAAAGACACCCCCGTGCGCGGATGCGATACTGAGAAGCGGTATACAGAGGGTTGTTTGTGCTATGGAGGACCCAAACCCCATCGTTTCAGGGAAGGGTATAGAGATTCTGAGGAGGAACGGTGTTGAGGTCGCGGTTGGTCTGCTTATGGCTGAGGCTGAGAAGTTAAATGAGGTATTTATAAAGTACATAACAACTGGATATCCTTTCGTTACGCTGAAACTTGCTCAGACCCTCGATGGAAGGATCGCCACATCGAATGGTAGCTCAAAATGGATAAGCTCTACGACCTCACGCATGGTCGTTCAAAGGATGAGAAGCGAATCCGATGCTGTGCTTGTAGGAGTAAACACGGTCATTGTCGATGATCCGGAGCTTAACGTGCGTATTGGAGGGAAGTCACCTATAAAGATAGTACTCGATAGCATGCTCAGAATACCAGCCGGAGCGAAAGTGTTTTCCGGTGGAACACTAGTTGTTGTGACCACCAGTAAGGCTCCCCAGGACAAGATAGAGCTCCTGAAAAGTAAAGGGGCGGACATATGGATAGTGCCCCACTCGGGCGATATAGTTGATATGAGGTCGGCAATGAAAGAAGCAGCAATTAGAGAAATCTCAAGTGTGCTTATCGAGGGAGGAAGCGAAGTTGCCGCTTCGGCACTCAAAGGGGAGATTGTCGACCGGATCGTCTTCTTTATAGCTCCAAAAATGATGGGAAATGGCATCTGTTCGGTTGGCGATATGGGGGTCATGGACATGGATGGATGCATTAGGTTGACGGATATCGAAGTGGAGATGGTTGACGAGGACCTGGTTTACAGGGCCAGGCCAACCTACGTTTGCGAAGACCAAATGTGATGGTCAATACCTATGTTTACTGGAATAATCGAGGAAGTAGGTACCGTATCCCGCTACGAAAATAGGGGCAGACTCGGGCATTTTGTGATCAGAGCAGATAAAGTGTTTGATGACCTGAAGGTCGGGGACAGCATTTCAATAAGTGGGGCCTGCCAGACGGTGACAGAATTATCTCTGAACACTTTTGCCTTCGATTCCGTGGAAGAAACCCTGAGGAAGACGACTCTCGGTTCCCTTGCTGTGGGAAGCAATGTTAACCTTGAGAGGTCATTAAGACTGGGTGACCGTCTCGGGGGGCATCTGCTCTCGGGTCACGTGGATGGTGTTGGAGAGATCCTCAGCAGGACGGGTCAGCCCGGTAATGTTGTACTTAAAGTGAAAGTGCCAGAGAAACTCTCGAAATATATAGCAGAGAAAGGTTCAATAGGCATTGATGGTTTGAGCCTTACTGTAGTATCGGTTTCAGGGGCGATTCTTTCCGTCTCACTTATACCATATACTCTGAAATCCACAACTCTCGGGAATGTGAAACCCGGGTATAGAGTCAACATAGAGGTGGACATGATTGCAAGGTACCTTGAAAGCCTCTTGTCCCGTTCCGAACGAGAGATAACGGAATCATGGCTGAGGGAGCTCGGCTTTTAGTTCATAAAGCATGTATGGTGAAGGAGGACTAAATAAATATGGCGGATTTTGATGAGGTGGAAGAGACCATAGAGGAGATAGGCAAAGGCAATATGGTGATTGTGGTCGATGACAAGGACAGAGAAAACGAGGGTGATTTCATCATGGCCGCGGACCTCGTTACACCTGATGCCATAAATTTTATGGCGAAATACGGCCGTGGACTTATATGCATCTCGGCTCGTGAGGAGAAAATGAAGGAACTCGAGCTGGATATGATGGTCATGAGGAATACCGCCCTCAGAGGTACTCCTTTTACAGTGAGCATAGATGCCAAAGAGGGAACTTCTACCGGAATATCTGCATATGATAGAGCTCTTACAATAAGGAAGTTCACCGATCCGAACAGCGTGCCGGGGGATTTCGCCAGACCGGGCCATGTATTCCCCCTTATGGCACGACAGGGAGGGGTCCTGAGCCGCCCTGGACATACGGAGGCGGCGATGGATATTGCCAAGCTTGCAGGGCTGAGTCCGGTAGGGGTTCTGTGTGAGATAATGAGCGAAGATGGAAATATGGCAAGGGTTCCCGAACTCCAGGGACTGGCAGGAAAATTCGGAATGAAAATGATATCCGTAAAGGACCTTATAATATACCGCAGGAAGGGCGAAAATCTCGTAGCTTGTGTTGTGGAAGTTGATTTCCCGACAAAATATGGGGATTTCAAGCTGCGTATCTACGAAAGCACCATAGACGAACACCATCACCTTGCGCTTATAAAAGGGGAGGTAGGTGATGGGGAAAACGTCCTCGTGAGAATGCATTCGGAGTGTCTCACGGGCGATGTCTTTGGCTCCAGTAGGTGTGACTGTGGGGAACAACTCGAATATGCTATGAAGGCGATAGAGAAGGAAGGCCGCGGTGTCCTTGTTTATATGCGCCAGGAAGGCCGAGGCATAGGCCTTCCCAACAAACTCAGGGCCTACAAGCTTCAGGATTCTGGTTACGATACTGTCGAGGCCAACCTGAAGCTTGGATTCCCCCCGGATCTGAGGGACTATGGCGTTGGGGCGCTTATCCTATCCGATATAGGGGTAAAAACCATCAGACTTCTTACGAACAACCCCGCTAAAAGGTCTGCGCTCGAGGGATATGGGCTTGAAGTGGTTGAGCGTGTTCCCATTAAGGTTATGCCCAATGAATATAATAACCGCTATCTGCAGACGAAAAAAGATAAACTCGGACATCTCTTGTAGAATCCTAACTCTCATCAGGGCCGTATAAACGTTACGGAGGAAGAATATGGGAAAAATATATGAAGGGCAGCTATCAGCCGATGGAAAGAGCTTCGGGATAGTTGTGAGCAGATTCAATGATCTCATAACAAACAAGCTTCTGGAAGGCGCTCTCGATTGCCTTAAGAGACACGGTGCCGACGATGAGAAGATCGAGATTTTCTGGGTACCAGGTTCCTTTGAAATTCCACTTTGTGCCAAGAAAGTCGCCTCTTCCGGGAAATATGATGCGGTGATATGCTTGGCTGCTGTGATAAGAGGAGGGACCCCACATTTCGAGTATGTCGCATCCGAGGCTGCGAAGGGTATAGCCAAGGCCTCCTTCGATACCGGCGTTCCGGTCATTTTCGGAGTTATAACCTCTGATACCATAGAACAGGCTATAGAGAGGGCCGGCACGAAAATGGGAAACAAGGGATGGAATGCGGCACTCAGTGCCGTAGAAATGGCAGACCTTATGGGCCGGATCAGCCTTTGAGGGATATGGAACTGAGACTATTAAACCGGAGTTAAAGATTTAATCGGGATCAAGATCCCGATTTAGATCTAACCTGAGATAGACCGGTGATTGCAACCAGAGAGGGCAGTAGTTCCGGAATTCAAGATTAAATTTAGCTTGGAATATCTTATCGGTAATGGCCATATTACGCATGCCTGAGGAGAAAATATTGAGATCTCCAGGGAGAAGAGCCGCCAGGGAATTCTCGCTCAGGGCACTCTATGCTGTGGAAAGCTCCGGGGGCACTTTAGAAGAAGTCTTCGATTACCTCTTCCAGGAGCATGAATTTCCGGAGGACCAGCTTGACTTCTCTCTGAAGCTTTGTAAGGAGGTCCTTGCGGGGAAGGACCACTTCGATAAGCTCATAGCCCGCAGACTCAAGAACTGGGAGTTGAATAGGATTGCTCGTGTGGATCGCATAGTACTCTGGATCGCACTTGCTGAGTTTTTCTCTTTCAGCGATATACCACCAAAAGTGTCGATTGACGAGGCTATAGAACTTGCCCGAAAATACAGCTCCACGGATTCGCCAGCTTTTGTGAACGGGATACTTGATTCCATAGCCAAGAATGACCTCGGGATCATACCTGAACGGGAAGGGGAGGTGGACAAGGGTTGCGATTCGGCATAATATCGGATATACATGGGAACCTCGAGGCACTGTACACCGTCCTGGAGTGCCTTGAAAGGGAGGGTGTGGATCAATATGTCTGTCTCGGCGATATAGTAGGCTATGGGGCAAATCCTAACGAGTGCATGGGGGTGATAACATCTCTCACTGATAAGGTTGTCGTTGGTAACCATGACCATGCTGCCGTCGGCCTGGTGGACCTCAGATATTTCAATCCCTATGCTCGAGAAGCAGCCATATGGACTGCGGGAGTCCTCACCCAGGAGAACAGGGACTATCTGAGAGGCTTGCCTCTTACTATAAGCGAAGATGATATACTGTTCGTGCACTCTACACCATCGAGACCGGAGAAGTGGCGCTATCTCTTCCTTGACGACGATGTGGAGCTCCAGATGCGGCATTATGAGGAGAAACTCTGTTTCGTAGGACATTCCCATCAACCCCTTGCTTTCATCAAAGTGGGTGATAAGATACCTGAGGCTTCTCGACTGCCCGTGTCCCTGAAGAATAACTTAAGATATGTGATTAATGTCGGAAGTGTTGGTCAGCCAAGAGATTACGACCCTCGAGCTGCCTATGTGATCGCTGACCTTGAATCTGAGACCATAGAACTGAAAAGGGTTCCCTATGATGTGGAAACGGCCCAGGCTAAGATAATAAGGGCTGGACTTCCAAGCTTTCTGGCAGAGAGGTTAAGCATTGGAGAATAGTCCCTTAAGACATCTGAGGAGGTTTTCCCTGTATGATAACCAAAGTTTTGGAAAAAGTATTCGGTAGCAAATACGAGAGGGATATAAATAAGATAAAGCCCCTCGTTTACGAGATAAACCAGCATTTCGAAGAGCTTAAGAATCTGAGCGATGATCAACTCCAGGGTAAAACTGAGGAGTTCAGAGAAAGGCTCAACAATGGCGAAACCCTGGATGACCTCCTCCCCGAGGCCTATGCTGTCGTGAAAGAGACGTGCCGCAGGTTCCTCGGAAAATCCTGGGATGTCTGCGGTCAAATGACAACCTGGGATATGGTTCCGTACGACGTTCAGCTCATAGGGGCGGTTGTGCTCCACCAGGGTAAGATCACTGAAATGGCAACAGGGGAAGGAAAGACCCTTGTTGCTACCATGCCCATATACCTCAATTCTCTGGATGGGAAAGGAGTACACCTTGTAACCGTCAACGATTTCCTCGCCAGAAGGGATGCAAGCTGGATGGGGCCAATATACGATTTCCTCGGGCTCAAGGTCGGGGTCATACAGGACAGGTACGGTGACGTCGCCGATTCCATGATACTCGTTAGGAACGGCGATGATTACAGGTTGGATAAGGTGTCCAGACGAGAGGCCTACGAGGCGGACGTGGTTTTCGGCACGAATACTCAGTTCGGATTCGATTACCTCTACGACAATATGGCTTTCAGTGCCGATGAGCTTGTCCAAGGTGACCTCCACTATGCCATAATAGACGAGGTAGATAGTGTACTCATAGACGAAGCAAGGACGCCCCTGATCATATCAGGTGCTGTGTCAGGATCGACCAAGGTCTATCAGAAATCAAATCCCATGGTTGAAAAGCTGGTGCTGAAGCAGACGGACCTCATAAACAGGTTCGTTTCTGAGGCTGAGGCACTTCTCAAAGAAGAGAAGGACTATGAGGCGGGGATAAAACTCCTTCAGGTCCAGAGGGGAGCTCCTAAAAACAGGAGACTTATGAGGCTTCAACAGGAGGAGGGGATAAAAAGGCTTATAGAGAAAGTTGAACTCGATTTCATGCGAGAAAAACGTATGCCAGAGATAGATGAAGACCTTCTCTATGTCATAGACGAGAAGTCACATACCGCGGATCTGACCGACAAGGGAAGGCTTTCCCTCTCACCCGAGGAACAAGACTTCTTCATTATACCTGATCTTAGCGTTGAAATCCAGAAGATAGAGGAAGATGAAAGTCTGTCCCTTGAGGAGAAGGTCGAAAGACAGGACAGTATCTACAAAGAGTATGCGGAAAAAAGCGATAAAATCCATTCCATCTCTCAGCTCCTGAAGGCCTATTCCCTCTATGAAAAAGATGTGGAGTATGTGGTTAAAGACGGTCACGTTATGATCGTTGATGAGTTTACGGGGAGGCTTATGCCGGGGAGACGCTACAGCGATGGGCTCCATCAGGCGATAGAAGCAAAGGAGAAAGTTAAGGTCGAAGGTGAGACACAGACGGTTGCTACCATAACCCTCCAGAACTATTTCAGGATGTATGATAAGCTCGCCGGGATGACCGGAACGGCGGAGACCGAGGCAAATGAGTTCTATCAGATTTATAAGCTGGATGTGATCGTTATCCCCACTAACGAGCCAGTTCGGAGGGTTGATTATAATGATGTTATTTACAGGACGAGGCGTGAGAAATATAATGCCATCATAGATGAAATAGTGCGGCTCAATGAAAGGGATCTCCCGGTCCTGGTCGGAACAGTATCGGTTCAGGTGTCGGAGACACTGGGCAGGATGTTGAGGATGAGGGGTATAAATCACGAGGTCCTTAACGCAAAGCACCACCAGAGGGAGGCTGAGATCGTTGCCCGCGCCGGACAGCCTGGGTCAGTGACGATCGCCACCAATATGGCCGGACGTGGGACCGATATAAAACTCGGTCCCGGTGTTGTGAATTGCGAAGAATGTTGCTGTATAGATGATCCGAACGGTGTCCCTGAAATAGAGGAATTTACCAGGGAGGAATGTCTGTCAGATATTCCATGCGGACTTCATATAATAGGTACGGCACGACATGAGGCCCGCAGGATAGACAGACAGCTACGTGGGCGATCTGGCCGACAGGGCGATCCCGGGGCTTCGAGATTCTTTCTTTCATTGGAAGATGACCTTATGAGGCTTTTCGGTTCTGACAGGGTCGCCGCCATATTGGATAAGTTTGGTGCTAAGGAAGGGGAGGTAATAGAGCATAAGATGGTGACCAGGGCGATAGAAAGAGCCCAGAAACGCGTTGAAGCACAGAACTTTGAGATCAGAAAGCACCTCCTCGAATATGACGATGTTATGAATAAACAAAGGGAAGTCATATATACCAGAAGGCATCGAACACTCCTGGGCGAAGATATGAAATCTGAGGTGGAGGATATGATCGAAGAAATGATCGACTACCACCTCGATGAATACATAGATCCCAAGATACATCCCGAGGGATGGGATATCGAGGGATTGAGGCTGGAATTGCGATCCGTATTTATGATAGATCTCCCGATCGATCCGGATAACCTCTCCCGTATGAAAGTGGACGATCTCAGAGAGAGGATATCGAGGATAGTACACAGATCGTATCAGAAAAGAGAAGAGCTTGTTGGTGAGGAAAGGATGAGGGAATTCGAAAGGATTGCCCTGCTCAGTACAATACACGACAAATGGAAGGAACACCTCTACGAGATGGATCAGCTCAAGGAAGGTATAAGCCTGAGGGCATACGGACAGAAGGACCCGCTGATAGAATACAAAAGAGAGGCTTATGGTATGTTCGAAGAACTCCTTATTAAAATCAGCGAGGATTCGTTGAAGATACTCTTCAGGTCCCCGATCGCCGAGCCAACCCAAGCATCCCAGACCGAGAGGGAGCACGAACGATTAAAGCTTGTCCATCAGGACACAACTGGAATGGGGCTCAAGGTTGGAGTCCAAAATGCTCCAGCAGAAGAAGACGACTTGCGGTCCGGATCCACGAGCAGGGGCTCAATGGCTTCTGATAGAGGGGGATCAGTAAAGCCTGCTCCCGTAAGAACCGGCAAGAAAATCGGGAGAAACGATCCCTGCCCCTGTGGGAGTGGCAAAAAATACAAAAAGTGCTGCGGAAGGCTCAAGTGAAAAAAGTCATATTTTCCTGAAGCAGGCCACCGGATTGAAAGCTAAGGTGGCTTTTTGCTGAAAGCTCCTCGGAGGTTGGAAATTTGAGTAAGGAATCTGATAGGAAAAGCGATATGGAGAGAAGGGGTTTCCTTAGAAAGGGTGTTTTCATTGGACTCGGAAGCCTTCTTTTCGGCATCGGTCCCACAAAAGTTCTTGGAGGGACCAGAAGGAAATCGCCAAAATCTGGTAAGTCAAAAGTTATAGTCATAAAAGGGGAAAGCCTCAGAGATAGGAAAGGATCGCTCAAGAAAGAAAAGGTAAGGGAGCTTCTTGATAAAGGTATTGAAGCCCTTTTCGATGTGAGATCCCCTGATGAGGCATGGAGGGGGCTCGTCGATCCTAAGAGAGATGTAGTGGGACTTAAAGTAAATTGTCTTGCTGGCAAGGGAATGTCAACGAGCCCAGAGCTTTCGATGGCTATAGCAGATTCCTTAAGGGAGGTGGGAGTTAGAGCTGAAAATATCATAATCTGGGATAGGCTTAACGCCCACCTTAGAAGAGCCGGGTATAAGATAAATTCATCCGGCAGGGGGGTCAGATGCCTTGGAACGGATGCTGTGGGTTTGGATAACAGGCTGGCTGTACATCGATCCATAGGAAGCATATTCAGCAGGATAATAACGGATTATTGTTCGGTCATAATAAATATTCCTATCCTTAAGGATCACAGCATAACCGGCCTTACAGCGGCCATGAAGAATTATTTCGGGGCTATCCATAACCCCAACAAATATCACCAGAACCTGGGTGATCCCTACATAGCCGACCTCAATTCCCATCCCATCATAAGGGAAAAGGATATAATAACAATATGCGATGCCTTTACCTGTCAGTACAACGGAGGACCGTCGTACGTTCCCCACTGGAGTTGGAACTGCGATAGCCTTATGATTGGAACTGACCCGGTTGCCATTGATTATGTAGGATGGCAGATCATCGATGAAAAGAGGATCAGCTCTGGCCTTGAGACCCTCGAAGGATCAGGGAGAAAACCGAAATATATAGAGACTGCAGCCGACAATGACCACAGAATCGGCACAAACGATCCGAACAGGATAGATATTGTGAGGATGGAAATATAGATTATGGGGAAAGTCGCGGTCGTTACGGTGGGATGTGCCAAGAATAGAATAGATAGCGAGTTGATGCTGGGAGCTCTTGCCTCAGATGGTTACGATATCACGGACGATTTATCTGCAGCAGATCTGATAATAGTCAATACCTGTGGTTTCATAGAATCGGCCAAGAAAGAGTCATTAGAAGCTATATTTGAGGCTGCAAAGTTTAAAGGGAAGGGGAGATGTAAAGGACTTATAGTCTCAGGATGCCTTTCCGAAAGATACGGTAATGAATTTAGGAATGGACTTGGCGAGGCAGATATCGTGATAGGACTCCGAGAGGAAGCCGGAATAGTAGGATATTGCGACCTCCTCTTAGGACGTAGGACTCAGCACATTCATTCCCGGGAAGAGAGATACCTCACAACTCCCCCTTATTGGACATATCTGAGGATAGCTGATGGATGTGATAACCTCTGCAGCTACTGCGCTATACCTCTTATAAGGGGACCCTACAAAAGTAGGGATATCGAGCTTATAGTCGACGAGGCCGGAAGGCTGGCCGAATGTGGGGCAAAGGAACTGAACCTCGTAGCGCAGGACACGCTCCTCTACGGGAAAGATATTTACGGAAGGAGCAGAATAACCGATCTTCTGGAGAGGCTTTCGGAAGTGGAAGGTGTCCGTTGGATCAGACTTATGTACGCACATCCTGCCCACTTCACGGACGATATAATAGAACTCATAAGGGATAACGCGAAAATATGCCGCTATATCGACCTCCCGATACAGCATGTATCAGACAGAATACTTAAGAGGATGAACAGACGGATCAAGTCCGGCCAGATAAAAAAGCTTATAGAGAGGCTCAGGGAGAAGATTCCCGATTTAGCCATAAGGACCTCCCTGATAGTGGGATTTCCCGGTGAGACGGAGCAAGAGTTCCACATGTTACTCGATTTTGTGAAGGAAATCAGATTTGACAGACTTGGTGCCTTTGCCTATTCACGTGAGGAAGGAACTCCCGCATCCAGCTTCAGGCCCCAGAGAAGCTTTAGGATCAAAGAGGAAAGGCTGGAGAGGGTTATGGAGCTGCAAAGAGAGATATCGTCCGAGATAAATAGCAGGTTTGTCGGCAGAGCGGTGGAAGTCATGGTTGACAGGGATGGTTGTGAACGGGATGTCGCCTGGATCGGTCGCTCCGAGAGGGAAGCTCCCGAGGTGGATGGTGAGATCCTTATTGTCGAAGGGGATGCTGCTCCCGGAGATTTTGTGAAGGTGTTTATAACTGGCTCAGAGGATTATGACCTTTACGGTAGGATAGCATGAATTCGGATACTGTTTGCATTGGGGATGTTGCCGTAAGATCGAAGGCTCTCCTGGCACCCATGGCTGGGATAACGGACTTCGCCTTCAGACAGATATGCGGTGAGATGGGGGCTGGCGCCGTATACACGGAGCTCATAAGCAGTGACGGGCTCGTCATGGGATCTGCAAAATCGGAGAGGTACCTGCATTTCGAGGAATCTGAAAGACCCGTAGGAATTCAGCTTTTCGGAGCTGATCCTGAGGTGATGGCCAAAGCTGCTCGCATATCAGCTCAGTTCAACCCTGACATTATAGATCTTAACTTCGGATGCCCCGTCAGGAAAGTTGTAAAGAAGATGAAAGGGGCAGCTCTATTGAAAGACCTGAAGCTCCTCAGGGAGATTCTGAATGCGGTTGTTGAGTCGGTTGACCTTCCAGTTACCGTAAAGATAAGAAGCGGCTGGTCTGAAGATTCGATAAATGTGATAGAGGTAGCACACATAGTTCAGGAAGCTGGGGCTGCAGCCATCACCTTGCACCCCAGAACCGCACGCATGGGTTTCGACGGCAGGTCGAATTGGGACCTTATAGGGAAACTTAAAAAGGAAGTACTAATACCTGTTATAGGCAACGGCGATATAGAATCAGCCGAGGACGCTTCCAGGATGATCGAACTTACAGGTTGTGACCTGGTGATGGTTGGGAGGGCTGCCAGAGGCAATCCCTGGATATTCAAGGAGATAAATCATTTTTTGGAAACAGGAAAAAACCTCCCGCCTCCTACGGTTGACGAGAGAATTTCGCTCTGTATCAGACATTTCGACATGCTTTTTAGATACTACGGAGAGAGAGCAGCAGGAAAGATCAAGAAGAATATGGGCTGGTATACGAAAGGCATCCCGGGAGTGGCAGATTTCAGAAGGAATGTATTCCCAATGGAAGAAGCTTCAGATATAAGACAGGCCCTTGAAAAGTTGTTGAAAACAAGAGAACATGAGTTCGGTCCAGCTATAAATTGCCAGGACAATCCTCACTAATTGCTGTATGAGCTGTTTTTAGCTAATAATGACCTTCAAGTGGGTAACTCAGAGCCACATGCGGGGGTATAGAAGATGAAAAATAGAAACAAGACCAAAGAGCAGCTCATAAATGAGTCGTCGCAATCCCGTCAACGGGTTGCTGAATTGGAGAAGTTAATAGCCCAGCACGAGCAGGACCTGAAGGTGCTGGATAAAGAAAGCGGTCTGTTGCGTGCCCTGATAGATAATATACCAGATGGGATTTTCCTTAAAGATGCTAAAGGGCGTTTTATTATAGCTAATAAACCCATATTGAAAAGCTTTAAGGCAGAAACACAAGCAGAGATTGTTGGAAAGACCGATTTTGATTTTATGCCAAAAAAGTGGGCAGAAGAATACCTTATTGAGGAAAAGGAGATTTACCGTACAGGGCGGCCGATTGCCCGGGAGCATTTTTTTGTTCAGCCGACAGGTGAAAAGACCTGGGCCTTAAGCACGAAATTGCCTCTCACGGATGAGCAGGGAAAGATTTTAGGAATTGTAGGCATAAACCATGATATTACCGATCGAAAGCGGGCGGAAGAAGCACTGAAAGAGAGTGGGGAGAGGTATCACGACCTATTCGAGAACACCAATGATCTTATCCAGAGTGTCACACCAGATGGCCACCTTGTATATGTTAACCGTGCCTGGCGGGAGACCCTTGGTTATAGAGAGGAAGAAATCAGAGATCTTTCATTGTTTGATATTGTTCATCCCGATTGCCGAGAACACTGTATGGAAGCATTCCAGCGTGTGATATCCGGGGAGAATGTTGATGATCTTGAAGCCATGTTTGTTACCAGGGATGGCGGGGAAATTACGGTTGAAGGGAGCATCAACTGCAAATTTGTGAAGGGGAAGCCAGCCTATACCAGGGGGATTTTCCGTGATGTCACAGGGCACAAGAGATTAGAAAGAGAAATTATCCTGGAAAGGGATGAATTGGAAAGCGTCCTAAATGCGCTGGACGATCCCTTCTTTAAGGTAAAACCGGATGGCACCATATTGCGATTGAATAATTCTGCCTTGGAGTATTTAGTTAATCATTCGCAGTTCTCAGAGGGACCTCAACAGCTGCGGAAAAAATTTTTAGGAGCAAATTTCTTTAGATTTATAGCCCCTTCGGAGCATCAAAGGCTCAGACAGGTCATGAAAGAAGCCAAAGAGAAGAGAATCGAGGTGGGAAACAGATCTTTCAAGGTCGGTCTTAAGGGTGAGTTCACATTGGTCTCGCTGAGCGAAAACTTGGTGCCAACAGAAATAGCGATAACCTATTCTATGACATATGACACTTTCCAATTTCTGCTCAGGGACATCGCCGAACACAAACGGGCAGAAGAAGAATTACGAAAGGCCAAAGAAGTCGCCGAGGTAGCTAACCGGGCCAAGAGTACGTTCTTGGCCAACATGAGCCACGAAATAAGGACCCCGATGAACGGGATCATCGGAATGACGGAACTGGCGCTCGACACGGAACTTACATCGGAACAGCGCGAGTATCTGAGCATGGTAAAGACATCAGCCGATTTCCTGCTGCAGATCCTGAACGATATACTTGATTTCTCCAAGATCGAGGCTCAGAAGCTTGACCTCGAATTCATGGATTTTAGCCTTCGTGACAGCTTGGGTGATACGATGAGAGCACTTGCCATGAGAGCTCACAAGAAGGGATTGGAACTGGCCTACCACGTACCTCCTGATGTTTCAGACACCCTGGTTGGCGACCCCGGACGCCTGCGTCAGGTTATTGTCAACCTGGTCGGCAATGCCATCAAATTCACCGAGCAAGGTGAGATAGTAGTCCACTCCGAGACAGAATCGGAGACAGAGGAGGAGGTCGAACTGCACTTTGCTGTTTCTGACACAGGGATAGGAATCCCACCCGATAAGCAGAAGTTAATATTCAATGCGTTTGCTCAGGCAGACGGTTCCACAACGCGTCAGTTTGGGGGTACAGGATTGGGTCTGGCAATCTCGTCACGTTTGGTCAAAATGATGGGTGGCAGGATCTGGGTTGAGAGTGAGGTCGACAAGGGTAGCACGTTCCATTTCACAGCACGCTTTGGCCTGCAAAAGGGTATAATGCCTAAGCCATTGGCTGATTACAGGGATCTGAGGGGATTGGCTGTGTTGGTGGTGGACGACAATGTGACGAACCGGCGCATAAATGAGGAGATGCTAAGCAATTGGGGCATGAAGCCAACTTTGGCAGGAGATGGTCAGTCAGCTCTGAGTATAATGGAGTATGCTCAGAAAGCTGGAATTCCATTTCCTCTAGCAATCATTGATGCCTATATGCCGGAGATGGATGGTTTTACTCTGGCAGCACGTATTAAGGGCAATCCGGATTTGGCAGACGCTAACATTATAATGTTGTCATCGTCCGGTCTGCCGGGTGATGCTGCCCGATGCAGAGAATTGGGGGTTGTCGCCTATCTGATGAAGCCTATCAAGCAGTCAGAGCTATTAGATGCAGTTCTAACCATTTTGGGTACACCTTCCCCGAAAACAGATGGCACCTCACTGATCACCCGTCATTCTTTGAGGGAAAGCCGACGTCGTCTTCACATACTCCTTGCTGAGGACAACGAAGTCAACCAGCGGTTGGCGATCCGGATTCTCGAAAAGCGCGGTCATATGGTCACGGTAGTAGGCGACGGTAAACAAGCACTTGCTGCCCTGGAGAGGGAACCTTTCGATCTCATTTTGATGGATGTGCAGATGCCGGAGTTGGATGGACTTGAGGCAACTGCTCTCATTCGTGAGAAGGAGAAGACGGCGGAGTCCCACATCCCGATCGTCGCGATGACAGCCCATGCGATGAAGGGTGACCGTGAGCGTTGCCTTGAGGCGGGTATGGATGCCTATGTTCCCAAACCACTCCAGGCTAAAGAACTCCTCAAAATCATCGAAGATCTGGTTCCAGTTTCCGATGAGGAGGATGAGACAGGGGCACATATCTTAGAAGAATCACACTCTCCCGGGACGACGTTCGACGCTAATTTAACCCTGGCTCGGGTAGAGGGTGATAAAGCACTTTTGAAGGAGATGATAGATCTATTTATCGAAGGTTCCCCGAAATTGCTTTCTGAGATAAAAGAGTCCATCGCAAACCGGGATGCCGAAGCCCTTGAAAGATCTGCTCATACATTGAAAGGCTCGGTTGGGAACTTTGGGACATTGGATACTTTTGATGCTGCACTGAAACTGGAGGTCATGGGCCGGAATAATGATTTTGCGAATGCTGAAAAGGCGGTTGCGGAACTTGAGAGGAAGATAGCTCGTCTCAGTCAGGCGCTAACGGCGTTCGGGGAGGAGAACAGGTAATGAGAATTCTGATTGCTGAAGATGACTCTGTCTCACGTCGGTTGCTGCAAGCCACGCTGTCTAAATGGAGATACGATGTGGCAGTTACCCGAGATGGAATCGAGGCATGGGAAGCACTTCAGAGCGAAGACTCTCCAAAACTGGCGATCCTTGATTGGATGATGCCCGGAATGGATGGTGTTGAGCTCTGTCGCAAAGTTCGCAAAATATCGGGTCCCCAACCTGTCTACATAATCCTCCTCACGGCCAAGGGAAACAGGGAAGATATAGTCGAAGGACTCCAGGCTGGTGCTGATGACTATGTGACCAAGCCTTTCGATCGGGAGGAATTGCATGCGCGTGTTCAGGTAGGTGAGAGGATACTGAAATTACAATCGGAATTAGCAGACCGTGTGAAGGAGCTTGAGGATGCCCTCTCGCATGTCAAACAACTCCAGGGTCTTTTGCCTATCTGTTCTTACTGCAAGAAGATTCGTGATGATGGCAACTACTGGCACCGGGTTGAGGAATACATCGCCGGGCATTCCGAGGCTGAGTTTACCCATGGTATCTGCCCTGATTGTTACGAAAAGTTTGTCAGACCCGAAATAGAAAAGGTGAAGCGACAGAGGGAGAAATCCTCCGAATGAAAACCATAGGGAGAGGTAGGTAGATCCTGGCCTTCCAAAACTGTGTTGTTAATTTTGATCCGAATACCTGATGAGATATATTTCGATTTAAGAGAGACCGATTTAGGGTAACGTTCAATTGAGCACTGCTTTGATAATGCGTACATAG
>CAZTBA010000057.1:0-19773 GCA_964611725.1 uncultured bacterium | reverse complement strand
AGTACCCCCCGAAGCGTATAGCCCGTAACGCGTGTTGTTGGCAAACGTGCTCTGTGTGATCGTCGGAGAACAGATATTAACCCACACACCATCCCTGTCACTGTATTCACTTATGCTGTTGGTGAAGTTGCCTGAATTGGAGGCATAGAAACGTACATTTGCATCGATGCTGCCGCTGGTATTTCCTCCGTATCGGATCCGGCAATAATCAAACTGGCCGATGCCGTCGTTGTCAAGGTACCCGTTGAGGTGTATCCCATACCAGTCACCGGCAGCAGGAGAAGTCCCTTTTCCATCACCGTTGGTATCCCCGCCATAGGTGTCATCCTGAAGCGAAGTGAAAACTACGGAATCGCCGGCAGCCCCGTTGACATCCAACGTGCCGTTCACTGTCATTTGCGCCAGTGAGGTTGTCTTGATGATTGTCCCTGAAGACAAGGTTAGTGTCACATCATCACTTACTGTGACCGTGCCGAACATCACTAGGGGGAAGGTGCTTGAACCCACGGACCAGGTGCGGTCCGCACTCACTGTTCCGCTGATCCCGAGCCCGTTGATAGCGTTGCCCAGTCCCTGGTTTCCGGAGTAGGATGTGAGCGTGACGGTGTTTAGATATGCGGCGTAATCGCCGTTGGACGTGAAGACATTGTCGGTTATGATAGGGGCTGCACTAGTACCCCCCGAAGCGTATACCCCGTAACGCGTATTGTTCGCAAATGTACTTTGTGTAACTGTCGTAGAACAGTTGCTGACCCACAAACCATCCCTGCCACTGTATTCACTGATGCTGTTGGTGAAGTTGCCTGAATCGGAGGCATAGAAACGTACGTTTGCATCGATACTGCTGATGCTGTTTCCCCCATATCGGAGGCGACAATAGTCAAACTGTCCGATACCGTCGTCGTCAAGGTACCCGTAGAGGTATATCCCATACCAATCACCGGCAGCGGGAGAACCATCGGATTCGGTTATGGTTTCCCCGTATGTGTCATCGTCCCTGGAGGTGAAGACAATGTATTCCCCCGCACTCCATGAAGTGCCCTGTGCGCTCAGAGTACCGTAGGCCTGCAATTGCGTGTTGGGCGCAAATTTGACCACTGCCCCGGACGAGATGGTCAACGTCACGCCGTCATTGACTGTCACACTGCTACTGACATAATGTGTACCTGCGGTCCATGTCTCGTTCGAACTGATGGCCCCACTGTGGGTCGTATACGAATAACTCGACCCAACAGCTAACAACAGAATCAACCCAATGAATAGAGCACTACACCCCATACTCCTCCCCGATCTCATATCTCACTCCTTTCGGTAGTTATTGTCCAAAATGGACAGGAATGGCGGACGCTTCACTTCCTGTTCTCTCTCACACCTTCAAGGAAGAAATCTCGTTGGAGATGGAGATATTACCCACGGATACTTAGATGTTCACTGCTCTCTTCATGGTAACACTTCCTCAATAGTAGCATGCCGAAGTTTTGAACTTGATCACCTCCCTATCGGTGGAATTCTTGAAAAGCCGACAAATGGCAGAAGTTAAATACGATAGTGCAAAAACCGTTCCCAAATCATAGGGCTTCGAAGACAAAAATCCATAAGGCTATGATATCAGAAAACTAACAGAGGTAATCTCTCTTCCGGATAGAGCACCCCTGTTGTCTCGACCATCATCTTGAGCCATAAACTGTAAACTATCCCTACATCACCGCAACGTAGATTTTCAATAAATTATTATAATACAATATCTTAATTACGTTATCTGCGTGGGAGAAATACTGTAAAGAGAACACACATGTGTTTCAGGAAAGGAGAATGGGTTCTTATTTGAGTGTAGGGATCCCTTTCCAGGGCATTTGGGGCTATCTGTATAATCAGTGCTCTACGGGTGCTGGACGACCTCTTTATCGCTAATATTCTCGACCTTCAATAGGAAACCTGGTGGTATGCTTACGCGATAGTGTATTTTATCACCTTCTTGCCACCATTTAAGGGATATGGCGTTTTCCGCGACCGGTATACGGCCCTCACACCAGTCCAGCGGAAGCCTGGAAAAGCAGAGGGTGATTATCCTATTTTGTGTATCGATATGGCGGATTCCCAGGATGTCCCGATACAAGGAGTGGACAATATGGGAGGCGAATCCATGATTGCAACTGGCACGCTCATCGTAGTTTTCCCACAGCGTTCCCGTTCGTTCCGCCATGTAGAGGAAATAGTCACTGGATTCCTCCAGCAGCTTCGGGGTCAGGCCATACCGGGATAGGAGCTCCAGCCTCAGGTAATGGCCGATGAAGGCGTTGGGCATATGTATTTCGGGATATGCATTGTTTTCATCTCGATGAGGTCCGAAATGCTCCGCCAGGACAGTCCAGAGCTCACTATGGGTATCGGGTGAGGCAACATCTAAGAAGAAGGCATAATACTGGCAGACTTCCGTACGGTTGCGTGTGACTTCCAGTTTGCCATTTTTTCTTACGGCATTATCTACGAAAAATTCCCCGTCGAACGACTGCTGACGAATAACCTCTCTGATTTTCTCTGCTTCCTCAACAAATTGCGGGAGGTCATAAAGCCTGCCCGCGGCCTCCAGCGCAGCCGCATACAGCATATTTGTGGGATAGTTGACATCCTGAACAAACTCGTTTGCCTTCGACCACTCCAGGAAGATCCATCCCTCCAATTTTTCAAGTAAACCATACTCGTTCTTGAAAGGCGTGAAGTAGTCGAAAAGGTGCAGGATTCTCGGCTTCAGGGCATCTACCATCTCACGGTCTCCGCTGCGCGCCATATATTCCTCGAGCTGTATGATGAACCAGAGCGCCCAGTTCGGTATGAAGGCACCATCGTTGTGATCTGCCGGATAGCACATGGGTAACATGCCATCGGGAGTATGGGGGAAGCGCTCGGGAAGCAGATAATTTTCGAGGAAATTTTTCTCGACCGTTGTGTTTCCCGATAGATCGAAGGCCACCCTCGCGGTGAAGAAGCTGTCACAGAGCCAGCCGGCCCTCTCCCGTGACGGGCAATCCGTAAAGATGTCCACCGCATTCTGTCTGAACGTTTCCCTCCCAGCTTCAAAGATTTTGTTCAAATCACGATCACTGGATGAGAAATGGGCTTCAAATACATCGGGATTTGCATACTCCCGAAGGTATATCTGACTGACCTCACAATCGCCACTGAGAACGATCAGCTTCAAATAGCGAAGCGTATATGGTTCGAAGGACTCGACTTCATAAGTCCCCGGCTGGAGTTCATAACTTATGATGCTCGCGCAGTACGAACGTTTGAAATCAACGTCTCCGTCTGAGAGGACCTCATCAAAAACGAAGAAAACCCTTGTCTCCTTTTCACAATCGATTTTCGCCCCCAGGAAACCGGTGAGGTTTGTACCGAAATCCAGAATGTGATAGTGATTCTCCTTCAATTTGATACCGGTGTTATAATCAAAGGGTTCAGCAATTCGGTGGTCGGAGATCGTTTCGGTCTTCTGCAATTCAATGGAAGGAATAACCTCGAGCTCTTCTTCCGGGAATCCTTTCAAACTCGGGGAGATTTGTGCCAGATAGTGGGGTTTCCACAGGGACTCCACGGAGACATTCGTCCTGATCTCACCACATGAAACGTTCCAGACCGGCGCACGCAGGGAAAATCTGGGACATGGAACCCTGCGGGGGATCAGGTTTTTCTCAGAAACGATCGAACACGACACCTTTGGGAGATCTGCCGTTATCTGTTTCCGCCATAGATCATACCCTGGCTGCATCCTGTAGACCTCCGAGAAGGTACGCTGGAAGCTGTAGCGCTGTGCTTTCTGTACCCGCTCTTTGAGTATGGCAGCCTCGAATGCAGTGCCTTCACCCGCAGTTGAGGCCAGTATCTCCAAGCCAGCTATGATTTCTGCCTGCAGGAAGGATGGCTGATCCAGGGTATAATAGTTGTTTACGTTGTAACCGGCAACTTCGATAACGATCAGGTTGCTGCCGGTGACAAGTACATCGCTCAGATCCCACTCATCAATTCTGTAGAATCCATGAGGTCCGCGGGCGGGCCCGTGGCAGAAGAATTTTCCATTCACATAGGTGCGGTAGAGACTGGAGGCCGCAATGCGGAAGACGGCATTATCGGGATCGGAGACATCTAAACACACACGGAAGCCAACAGTAATGTTCTTTTCCGTTTCCATACCCTCCGGCCAAATCGGTTTGGCCGCATAAAACTTTGCTTTTTCCGAGCGTTTTCCCTGGTTCATCCTGAATCTCCTTTAAGTAACCTTCGAAATGTTTTTGTGGTTTCTCGAAACCTGCTTTTCTTAGCCTAATCTCTGTTTCTTCAGCAGGCATGGGTTAAAGCTCCTCTCTCCGCTCGCGGAGAGGAGACGGGAGCGAGGTTCTGGGAGCAAGCAAAAAGGGCTCTGTAAAAACTACTTCAATGCCTTTAGAATTGCTCCTTTAGGCACCAAAGCACTGCCTTTCTCATGAATTCCCAGTCCGAACCTCTGTCATCCATCTCATCAGCAAAATCCACTCCATCGCGTTCACTGTCTTCCTCGATTTCAGGATGTGTTCCGATGAGAAATACCCTCCCGACACCGTAATCGAAAGCCAAAATTGTCGGATAGTCTACTTTATCATATCTACCCAGAACGGCTATGTTGCCGCTCTCACGGGGCGTTAACCTCGGTCCCCAATAATAAAGCGTCCATAATGCTTCCGCTTCGGATTGTGTTATGGGATGAGTTGGATCCACGATGTTCACTTTGCACATAGTGTAGTCAGGATAGGGGATTATTTCGTCTATGGGGCCTTTGTTGTGCCTTCAAATAGTTCTAAGAACTCCGTGGGAAGCTGGTTCCCTTGCCAGATGACATTTTCACCGGCAAAGTAAGCTCCGCCACATATCCCGATGTATCCTCCTCCGTTGCGGATAAAACTTCTTATGTTCTCCTTTCCCTGTGGGGAAATGTCCTGGGAATAATAGTACATGTTGCCCCCTGGGACACAGAGGATGCGGAACCTGTTAAGCCCGTTTCTATTGATATAATCCGCTTTCACCAGTTCGACTCTATAACCCATCCATTGAAACATCTTTTCTGCTGCCTGGACAGATTCCTCCCAGGTCCCCCGGTCTGAATAGAGGGCCACATCAGCGCTTTTGTCTGGCGACTGTGGACTCCGACAATGGATTATCAATGTAAACAACAAGAACAGTAGTGACCATCTCACTGGCCGTCTCATTGGTTGTCCCTCTCATTTTTGACCTGCCGGATCACTTCCACACACATCCCCACGGCATGGTAGTCCACCTTCCATTCGCTGCCCTTGTCCAGACGGGTTTGGGAATCCATGCCCGGTGGAATCATGTATAGGCCTCCGTATTCGGAATCTACGAAGTGCGTACGCATGAAGTCGACCGTTTCTCGCAGCGATTGACTCAGCTTTTCCTCACCATGCCGGGCAATGAAGCGCACCATGGCTCGGATGGCTTCGCACTGTTCCCACCAGCCCTTGCGCTGTCCCGGCGAATGACCCTCGAGCGTAACAGGGGAGATGATCCCGCCTGTCTCCGGATCGTATCCAAATTGTATTCCGTACCCCAGGAAACGGCGGGCCTGCGGCATCACATCGGTTTGGATACCCTGCAGTGCGGCCTGCGACAGGAGGAAAGACCATTCGAAGGCATGGCCGATGTCGAGCACGCCACCACGCTCCGACGGAAGGGGCTGCCAGTCGGCTGTGAAGAATTCAGGCAGAGCACCGTCCTTCGGACGAAGCATTCGCCCTGCAATGAAGGCCCAGAGTTCTTCCGCATCGCTCAGGATGATAGAGGAATTGCCCAGCGCTGCCAGGGCAAGCAGTGCTTCAAAAGTATGCATCATAGGGTTTTGGGAGCGCCTTTCCTCCTTCATTGCGAAGTTACGTGTCAGATGCAAGGCAAAGCCACCGTGCCGGTCACGAAACCGGCTTTTCATCAGGTTCCAGGTTTCCAGCGCAAGCTGCTGATAATCGTCTCGCCCCGTAACGCGCGCTGCGTTCGCCAGACCGAAGATAACGAAGGCGTGTCCGTAGCAGCTCTTTTCGCTGTCGAGAACCTGTCCGTGCAGATCACAGGACCAGAACCAGCCGCCTTGCTCGCGGTCCTGGAAATGGCGCATGAGGGCGTCGGCGCCACGGATAACGGCATCCCTGTATTCGTTTCTACCGGTGAGTTCGTACCCGATGCAGAAATTGTAAATTAGACGTGATTGGGAAACCAGTGTACACAGATTAGTGTCCATGCGTCGCCATTTGCGGTCAAATTGTGAGTGGAACAGACCAGTGGGGTTATCGGCATGTCGCATCCAGTGCGGCAACAGATCATCTAAAAGGAGACTGCTGAACCATCGCACGTCCACAGTCTTTTCCAACAGGCTGGTATTCGTCATAGAGAGCTCTCCTTCGGTGGACACCATTGCATTTTCATGGCTCGGTTCTGGTCCGAACAGACTCAAATTAAACTGTCCGGAGTATGCCGTCAAGCTATTTCTGCTCCTCAGAGGGAACTGCAAGCCAGTTCATTAGAATCTCCGACATTCTCCATCAGAACTTTAAGTTTTGCATGAATTTGCGTACTTTTCCCTTGCTTTGAGATGCGTGGGAAATGGCAAATATGCTTGCCGGTCCCGATTCGGATGTGCTCTTTATCGAGAAGGCGAGGAGGCTGATCCTCGACTGATTATCATTCAAAGCATAAGAAAAGCAATAAGATTCACGATTGGCTTCGAGCTCGAGTTAGAGCAAGCTGAGTGGATCGATTCTGGGGATTGTCAGTCACCATCGGTTATCTCAATGTTACAGGCGAAAAACCGCTCGCCTTGAGGTTTGGCCTGGCAGACCCATTCGCCTTGAGAGTTAATGACTCCGGAAGGTGACGAGCAGTTTAGTTCAATGGGATGACAGTTGTCCACCGTCACGATCCAGACCCTGCCGGCGCTGGCCCGCATTCTCAGATTGGATTCGTGGTATCGCCAGCTGACCTCCGACCATTCACTGCCATTGCGTCCACCGTTAACAGCATGAAAAATGATGCGCGCACCCATCTTGGATAATTGTTGGCTCAGGTGTGGATCCGGGATGGGCGTACAGCCCGGGTTAGCCCACAGGTCATTGCATATCAAGCCAGCGATCTCAATACCTTTGTAATTGAAAGTCCTGAGTGGATTTACCGAATAGTGGTTTATTTCGCCCTTAGAGGGATCGGTGAGGCTACCACAGGTAAGCGTCTTGCTGTGGAATCCGAGATACCTGCCATCTGGTTCGTAAAAACGTATCTGGTTGTAACATTTCCCGTCAACAGGTTCGACGAAACATGTTCCCAATGCGAGCCCGACCTTGGTCTCACGTGCCTTTGCTGTCACGCGCTGTAAAGCGTCTTCTACGGCTTGCGCATCAAATTCATGTGTATAACCGCTGAGCGAACCTTCGGGTGTGAGAAGGATGTCGGATTCTTCATCACTGGCTATGTCTATGGCACGGTTAATGGCGGCGAGGTTCGATTCGATATCTCCTGTTACTGGTAACTGAGCTCCTGAAACGCGGATCTTCATGATAGCGACTCCAAAGATATATGGCGATCGGGTTTACCTGGTTAACGCCGGATTGCATTTGGAAAAGTTGTGGATCTATTAAAGGCGGTCTTCATGCAGGGGCAAGGTGCGCCCCGCCCCTACGTCGGTTAATACATATGTCATGCAAGAGAAACATACTGCCCTGTAGAACGGCCTCCGACAAATTTTACCCCGATTACAGCACTGTTAGCTGGCATATTTCTTTCGGTGTTGCTCCCCGTAGCGCAACGCCTCATCAAGGAAAGCGTCTATGTTCTCAAACGGTGTCCCGGATACGATCCCGTTGCCCGCGGCTATACACATCCCGCCATCGGGGCGATCAAACGTATCTATAACGAAATGAACTTCCCTGCGAACTCCTTCCGTATCTTCTTCCTGGAGAATGTGCTGAACATCGAAACCCGCCAGAAAGGTCAGACGGTCGCCATATTCCCGTGCGACAGCGACCTCATCCATCGTATGCTTCTGTACGGGATGGAACACGTTGACACCGGAGTCAATTAGAGAGGGCAGGAGAGGGGTATTGTTCCCGCAACTGTGGAGCCACCAGTGCATATTGCCTTCTTTGAGTGTCGCACCTACCCTGTCATAATATGGTTTGATCAGTTCATCGAAAGTCTCAGGACTCATCATCGACTGGGTTTGATGCCCGAGATCGTCGCTCGTCCAGAACCCGTCCGGCCGGATTTCTCGAATTCCTCGCCTGATATATCCGCAATATTGGTCGCAGAGGGACGCATGCAAACGGTGAACGTTCTCCGGTTCGGCGTAGTAATCGATCATAAGGTTCTCCATACCGCGGAGCCCCCATGGCCTCTCGAAGAAGAGACCCCACCACCCAAACAATATATACATATCCCGAGAGCGAAGTGATTCGGCTTGCTCTATCAATGCATCGAAATTTGCATCCCTTTCCGGGTCGGGTATTTTCTCGATAAACTCATCAAGCTTGGGCCAGTCATCAATGACGGATCTGCTGTCGTGAGCAGCGCCTGACTGAATCTGCCATGACAGGGCCATCGCACTGATATCCAGCGGTTGAATCCACAGTATCGCTGCATCCTCCGGATACCGGTCGAATTCGTCCAGGCGATCTCCATACTGGTCTCTCAATCCTTCGCCCCACCACTTGGCAAACACAAGAGGGATACGTGACGGTTTTCTGCGCTCGACTGCTTTTATGACTTCTTCGCGGGGGAGAGGTTCCCACCGAATTTCATGCTTGCTCATATCACCGACCTTTCTCTTACGACTGATGTTTGCACTATACCTATGGAAGGTATCAAGTCATCTGTCAATCCTGAGACCGATGACAGGATCAATGTTTTTTGTACCACCAATGGTAGCATGTTTTCCATCCTTTCGTCAAGAGTTTTCTGAGCATAGAGGGATGGAAAATATATTGTGAGATTTCCTTTTCTCCTGTATCTTTGAACCGTGTTTTCTATGGACCTTATACGCGCACGGGACGCTGCAGTAACAGAATATTCCAAAAGGAAAGGGGGGAAATATGAATCCGTTATTCCTTATAAGTGGCATAGGAATGATGTCTGTGGCTCTGGTGTCGGTGGTCTACTGGAAAGTCTGCAGTAGAATATTCTGGGCACTGTTTCTCTGGGGTGCTCTTGCCTGGGTGGTGGGGATTTCTTTGAAGACAGTTGCTTCGATCCCAACACGAACTGTAATGAGTGGTATTCGTGACGTCTTACCCAAATATTTGTCAGGGCCTATGATTTGGATATATATAGGTTTATTGACGGGAATCTTTGAATGTGGGGTTACTCTTGGTTTTGCGTATATAGAAAGGATACGTAAAGCCGATTGGAAAGAAGCTGTGGGTTTCGGCGTTGGATTTGGGGCCATCGAAGCCTTTCTAGTTGGACTGAGCTCTTTTGTTATCGTGCTGCTTGTTGTACTAATTCCGCATCGACTTCCTCCGAAACTCATCGATTTCGCAACATCCGGAAGTAATTCTCTGTCCATCATTCCGGCGCCGATTATAGAGAGAATAACGGCTATCTTTATCCATGCATTTTCGTGCTTGCTTATCATCTATGCGGTAAGGTCCAGGGAATGGAAGTGGTTTTGGGTTTCCTTTTTCTATAAGACTGCAGTGGATTCGATAGCTGGATTCATTCACATCAGCTATGGCATCAAGAATCTCTCCGCAATTGGGATATGGGTGACAGAGCTTGCCCTTTTGCCTTTTGGAATTGTCGGTATTTGGGGATTGTGCGTATTTTGTGATCGATGGAAAAATCTTGGTGAAAAAGAGAGGTCTACCTATGGAAGTTAAAAGATTTCGCAATAATCCTATTATTTATCCCAACATGGATGATAGGATGGGCAGCAATATCAACGGTCCCTCCCTGATCCGGGTTCCCTGCTGGGTAACGAATCCTCTGGGCAAATACTGTCTGTACTTCGCCCATCATCAGGGAACCTATATTCGGATGGCCTACGCAGACGACCTCGAAGGCCCGTGGCAGATCTACAGCGACGGGGTTCTGGAGCTCAGGGACTCCTTTTTTAATGGACATATAGCTTCACCGGATGTCAGGGTAATGGATGATCGCCGCGAGATCTGGATGTATTACCACGGGTGCTGTATGCCGGAACCGCCGCACCAGGTGGAGAGGTTGGCCATATCGTTTGACGGCATCAGCTTTACTGCGCGGGAGGAGGTCCTCGGGAGCTTTTATTGGAGAACTTTTGATTGGGGTGGGTATCGTTATGCTTTGGAGATGCCAGGGAAGTTCCAACGTTCACGAAACGGTATGACGGATTTCGAAGAGGGCCCAACGTTGTTCACTCCTGATATGAGGCATTCGGCAGTCCGTCTGGATGGCGATATCCTCAGTGTGTTCTATTCAAACGCTCATGACTGCCCCGAGCATATCCTCTTGTCCACAATCAAACTCTCTCCCGACTGGATGCGGTGGGAGAACTCTGAACCCATAAGCGTGTTGAGACCTGAGATGGATTACGAAGGTGTGAACTGCTCGATAGTACCGTCCCGAAGGGGTAGCGTTCATGAACCGGTACATCAGCTTCGTGATCCGTGTATATTCAAGGAGGATGGAAGAACCTACTTGCTGTACTCAGTTGCAGGAGAACATGGCATTGCCATTGCGGAACTAATCGGAGGATGAATTTGACGAGGGGAGGATGCACTTTCATCCCCGGGCAACAGGGTTACTATAAGTGGTCGTCGAATGGGTGAATGTCGGATCCATCCTTAAGAATGGCTGCAAGATAATCCGTATCCTGCACATTTCCCAAAATAGATGGCAATCTGAAACTTCCGTTTCTGTATGTTTCCAGATTCAGCTCCCCGCCTTCCAGGATCTCTATGAATATCTCGGTCAGATCCCTATCCCACCATCCCTTCATGCAGTCGCCCCTGAGTATATCGAAACAGATCTCCTTAGGAAGGGCTGGCTTATATGAACGGGTCGTGGCAAGTGCGTCGTAGACGTCCACAATCGTCATCACCCTTGCCACAAGGGGTATCTGGTCACTTTTGAGCCCATCGGGATATCCGCTTCCGTCGAGCTTCTCATGGTGCCAGCGGATTACGGGAAGGGCATCCTGCACAGATCTCAGTGGACGGCAGATCTTTTCTCCAAGGACCGGGTGCTTTTTGACCTCCCCAAGTTCCTCTTCGGTGAGGGAGGAAGTCTTGTTGAGGATCGTGTCCTCGACGCCTATCTTGCCGATATCGTGCAGCACACCTCCCTTCCTCAAGGCTTCCTTCTCACTTTCGGAAAGACCGGCACTTTCAGCTACAGCAAGGGCATAGCAGGATACCCTTGATGTATGCCCCTCGGTATATCTGTCCTTCGCCTCTATGGCGTTGGCCAGAGCGAAGATTACGTTCTCGGCATTATCCAGCTCATCGTTGAGACGCTTCATCCTGAGGAGCGATTTGACTCTGGCACGCAGCTCCACAGTGTTAAAGGGCTTGTTGAGGAAATCGTCGGCACCAGCTTCTATACCCTTTATCTTGTCTTCCAGCTCCCGGAGGGCCGTTATAATGATTATCGGGATAAGACGGGTCTTGGGGTTCTCCTTAAGCTTACTGCAGACTTCATAGCCGTTCAGTTTCGGCATCATCACGTCGAGGATCACAAGGTCAGGATTGCATTTCTGAACTTTGGACAGGGCTTCCTCTCCATCAAACGCTTCTATGATCCCGTAGCCGTCCGAGGTCAAAATATCCTTCATAAGAAAAACGTTATCGACTATATCGTCTACAATCAGTATCCTCGATCTCTCCATAGCCGCCATTTGATCCGGGATATGCCAGGGTTTTAATCTCACTTTGTTGTAAAAGTACCACGAGTTAGGAAGAACCTGATGTGAAAAGACCACCCCATAATATTGTCTTCCTTCTATTTTTAAAGCAAATTTCAAACCAAAGATTATAATATATTTAAAAATAATATTTTATATAATATATCATTTGTCAATAAACGCTGATATTATGTCGTAAATTGAACACTCTAATCTTTTTTGTCGTGAATTGAACAGAGCCTTTTGGCCCGACACCAATTAACCCTTAGTTGCTTAGGCAGATCCATGTTTTATGCCGAGCTGCCTTCAATGAGACAAGATGTCTCTCTCACTGGAATCGTGGTGTAGAGACACCCCGATGGGGCATCTCTAAAAGCCTAAATTGCTCTATGGGGCACAAAATAATATAAAAAGCTTATGAAGATTGAAAACAGGGAGCAAATTACAACCTATTTTGAATATGGCGATGACCGGAGCTTCCTCAAGCCGAAGGTCTAAGGTTCACAACCAAATATGACAGATCTATGGACCTGAGAAGGTGTGGCTTTGCTCAAGTGCTCCCAATATTGAATCCTTCTGCATCCGCTTGTACCATCATGCCCTTTTGGTGTCCGAAATGGTACACTGAAACTGTATACCTCGCAAATCACTGCTTGATTGCTCCAAATCCTAAAATTCTATTTAATAAGATATTATTATCAAAACAAATTTTCTGAAATCTTTGGCACGGTTATTGCAATTACACTTGGATAGTATCGGTGGTTATAGAGAAAACAGTTCGGGATATTTCCGTCCACCTACTCGATGTTGCAGGAAAAACGGAAATAAAATTTGCTCTTCCTCTGGCTTGGGAATGCTTTCTCTCAATTGACAAGATCAGTGATAAGTTGTCGGATACCAAAGGTAAATGTGAGAGGTGCAGAAAGACAATCAACAGACTAATACTATATAGAGAAGGGTAGGGCTTGACTAAACCCAGAAATGGTTTTACCCTCATAGAGCTTCTCATAGTTATAGCCCTTCTGGGTACAGCTATTGCATTAGTCCTACCTATATATGAGGACCTAACCCCAGAGGGCAAAATCGCCACCACCCAGACCAACTTGGGGACACTGAGATCAGCCGTTACCCTGTATGCTGGAAAAATCGGGAAGTTCCCGAATGACCTTGATTTGCTTATTTCGGAGGGATTTCTGAAGAAGATCCCGAAGGAGATGATAATAGGCAGCGATGACGTAACCGTGGATCCTCGAAAACGTCCGAGCTTTAAGGGAGGATGGGTCTATTTTTCCGATATGGGGGAAGTAAAGGTTAACGTTAATCAGAAGGGTCTCAGAGAAATAGTTCCTAAAACTCATGTAGATCCCTATAATGATTGGTAACCAGACCTGTTCTTAAGATCGATGCGTGAAACGTAGGGAAAATGCATTTCAAACGAAGGAGACAGCTTATGGAGTTCTTGACTTTGATTGAGATCGCCAGACGATTAGGCCGGGATGGAAATGCCACAAGATACCATGTAGAACTGTTTGGTGAATCCTTACCTTATCAGCTACAGGACGAGCAGAATCCATATGAGAGCGAGGCCGTAGAGGTCTTTAGTATGACAGAGCAGTCCTACAAAACCGCGGTAGGATCTATAACCACAGCAAAGGGAGAACCACAGTGGAAATACCCGGACATTATCCAGATCCTGACGGAACAGCAGGAACGTTTGGATGATCCTGACAGTTGGAGATACGAATATGGTACGGGCATTCCCGCTGACATAAGCTTTTCCAAAGAAATTCAAGCGGAAAGCAGGGAAAAAATGATAGATGGGATCAGGGAAAAAGTATTGGAAATAATAAGGGAAAAGGGGAGGCTTGAAAGCGAGATCGAGGGTATGGGCCTTTCCGAGCTTCGGCAACTACATCAGATGCTCTTCGAAGAAGCTGTAAGAACCGGCAAGGAGAGATTGAAGGACAATTTCGACCTCAACGGTCTGAAGAAGAAGGTAGATAATGCTTTCGAACACATACAGGAAAATATGTGCCCGAATCCCGTTCAATTCTGTAATAGAAAGAACTGTGATTATTACGATAAGGATTGTGTAAATAGGAAGATAAGGAATCAGATAAACAGGATCATATGGGAGATCCTTAATCCCGCCGGCAAGACTGCTCAAATCTCTATCGAAGAGCATAGGCATAACCTCAGAACGATGAACAGATTGGGCGGGAAATAGGGTAATACCTTGATAGCAAGTATTATTGATGACCCATCACTGTTTCCACAGGCCATCGCCCGCTGAAATCTTTCTCGGCTATCCATTCAAAACTCTCTTTTCAGAACTCATCCTGACATCTCTTTTCGATGAAATCGCCCGAGTTTCTCTACGAGCGATTTCTGATCTCCAAAGTGGATGCCAACCATCCCGTAAATGCTTGCTGATGCCTCGGGCCCCAGGCTTTGTGCCACGAGGGGCATCAGATGCATGCAGGCATTGCCGGGACATGGTGTGCAGTAACGACAGGAGCCCGACCACGCCTGGAAGAAGTACGCCTCTCCATCGGGTGATTGAACGGCGCATGCCCTTGCGTCTGACTTCTCACTGGGCACGAAACTGTAGAGGGGTACACGGCTGGCATCGGGTCGTTCAGGGTATGGATGCATGGGAACCCACCCTGCATCGGTGAGAGCTAACAATCGGTGAGGGGTGAGGTGCTCGAACCAATATTGTCCCTGCAAGGTCCGATCGAGGATTACCGAGGGCAGGAACCTGCGGTTGCACCACCCCGGGTCTCCGGGAAGGTGGTTCAAACTCGCGCATATATCGGTCCAGACATCTTTGATGTCGTGACAGCCCATATTTCTCAGCGTTAGTGTGACATGGATATTATGTATGTGCGCTTCAATAAGAACAGAGATCTCAAGCGCATCGGCGACCTGGAAGCATCCTTTGATTCCGTTCTCTTCCCGGTCCCAGATCCCGGGAACGGTGTGGAGACCGCCATGATCGAGGCCTTTTGCCCTGATGGCTTCAGGCAGAAGCACACGAAATGACGGATCATTATCGCCGGTGAGGGTCACATCAAAATCGGAGCAGTTCGGAGTCTGTTGATTGAGTATCATGGATGGATTGGATCCTTGTTTCCGCAGGGGTAGGGCATACCCTGCCAACACTTTTTCTAAATGTTATTCCTCGCGAGATAAAGTGTAACCCATTTATATGTCGCTGCTTTACACGCATCGGTATGGATGTGTCCGACAGAGATGTCATGGCGAATCTCCTTGCGGCCATGGAGGGCATTGTATGCCGCGTAGATGCCGGTCGGCGGACAGAGGTCATCGAGGAATCCAAGGCTGAACATTGCCGGGCAGCTTATCCTCGAGGCGAAGTTAACTCCATCTATGTACCGCGCTGCGGTCACCTGGGTCGGATCCGGCACTCCGTCGCGAACCTCCACGATCTTCGGCCAGCCGGCGACCCGGCCGATAACGGGACCGGTGTGATCGCAATGGGTGCTGCACGAGACAACTATCGCGGATACTTTCTCATTGAGGGCAGCCGCAGCAAGCGCTTGCCCGCCACCCTGACTGTGTCCTTCGACGATGAGGTGTCGTCCATCCCAATCTTCGTGTCCGGCAACGAAATCCACCGCCCGGGCGGCCCGAAGGAACATTTCGCGGAAATAGAGGGTCTCGCGGTCTGCTCTACCTCGTGTCCGGTAGTCTGCAAGCGCTCCGCCCCGTAGCTTGTCGTAGAACTCTTTCGGACAGTCATTCGGGATCGGATGCGGGTTTATGCTGAGGACCATCACGCCGCGTGCGGTCCAGTCGAGCCCGTTCGTCGGCTCCACCGGGTACACTCCCGCTCCATGGTAGCGGACGAGTCCCGGGAATGGACCGGGTCCATGTGGGCGCAGCAACCAGCCGTAGATGTCACCCTCGTCCGGCATCCGGATAACAACGCTCGATACCATACCATCCATGTGGTCAGCGTAATGTGTTAAATCTGCCTCGATAGAACTCGACCACTGACTGGCAAGCTGTTCGTCCCAGAATTCGTCGAAATCGTCCGGCACCGGGAGCGATGGTCCGATCCGTTCCGGTGCAACGGCGGCTGCAGCCTGAACTTTTGGTGCTCCACTGCCTGCCTGGCCGGTCTCGATACACAGACGGACAAATCCAGGACCATCGGGCCGGACTGTTACCTCCTGCGGCAGGTCGCGTGCCCGTACGGCACCTCGATCGATGAGCGCTGCACCGTCCCAGGTGATGAAATACTCCAGATACTCAGGCAGGGTACTGACATCGCCGTCGGCCTCGATACGGAAAACGACAGTATCACCTGCATCATAGAGTGCGTTCGCACGGTCGGTCGTGATGGTGAACATATGAACAGGATCGGAGGGTGTGTCGGTCGTCATCATCTCTGTTCTCTATAGCATAATTATATTTTTCTACCTAAAAATAATATTAATTGATGTAAGCGCTCAGGAACCACAAATATCAGATTTCATAAGTGCTCTTCCAGGAACGACAATGCTGGATTCCATAGCAGCAAATGGCCACCAGGATGGAGGACATAGTCAAAGCTACCCTCCGCATCCATCAGTTGGTAGGTCCTTCGGACCGTGGCCTCCATTCTGTCACGATCCTCCGGTGTAATCAGTGGATCGTTTTCCCCTGACTGCAACTGCATGGGGCGTGGTGCGATCAGGCTGAACAACTCCGGCACATCGCCATATCGCAGGATACCGGGTAGATATTGAATGCCACACGAGGAAAGCTTCAACGACCGCTCCCTGAAATTGTTCATGCATCCCGCAGGTATGCAGACCCTTATCCGGTTATCAAAAATGCTTAGCCACATCGTCGTCCGCCCGCCGTAAGAATTGCCGATGCAGCCCAGACGGCCGCGATCCACCTCTGATCGCGATGCCAGAACGTCCAGGGCGGCCTGCCCGTCCTGGATATGCAGGTCGATCACATTCATTCCGTACATCGCAGCAGCCATCTGGATGACATTGCACCGGTCGCGCCCTCCGACCAGGTTCAAATGCCCATCCCGACCTCTCCAGCCCCACCACGCTGGCGCCAGCACCACATATCCTGCCCGTACGGCAAACAAGCCATACGCCCTTTGGGCGTTGTCATCTTCATCCGTGCCTTCTACACCACAGACCGTATCGATCCCGTATTTGACATGCCCGTGGGAGACGATCAGTCCGGGCCGGCGTTCACCCGGGGACAGATCGTGTGGCATCAGCAAATACGCAACCAGATTTGAAAATTCGCTCACAGGGACACGCAGCAGGTACCGGGTATGATTCTCGGCCGATATCGATTCGATAACCTCTACTTCCGGATCTACGCGCTCGGGCAGCGGCCCACGCAGAGATTCCAGCTTCTCCCGAAATCTGATCTGCCACTCTGCGAAGTCTTCCCCTTCATGGTACACCATACGGGGAGAATGAACTGACCCATAGGAATCGAGAAAATCACTGAAGGATTCTTTCAGCATGATCACTCCGTCCTTCTGGCCTCATATATTTCCTCGTTGGAACGGGGAAGCCTCTCCTCAATTGCAGGCAGCTCCGGGCCTCCCCTCTGAGGCTCCGACAGATAATAATAAGCGGTACTGGAATAATCGTTGCTCAGTTTATTTGCGTGTCCGTGTTCGATTGTTACGAGTATGCTCTTGCGGAAACGAATCGGGTCTTCTATGTGGTAACGGTAGACTGTATTCTTGCCCTTCCATCGCCAATCAGGATTTCCGCTGTAAAGGATAACCCCGTGATAGGGCGCGTTGTATTCCTGGGTGGGGCAGTAAGCGCAATGGAACCAGTCCTCCGTTCCGGTGCCGTGCAGGGAAGGTGGCCACTTTTCGCCGTCTATAAAGATCATGTCATCACCTTCGCCGTACCAATCGTTCGGGTTTCGCTGGAAGCAATCGATATCCAGATGGGCGCCACAGTAGATGCCATCACCTTTAACGTCACACATAATATAGTTATCTTTCCCATCCTTGTTCAGGATACGGGGGTCCTTCGAGATTGCATCGCCCTTCAGACCTTCCTCAAACGCCCACCCCTCAGTGCTTGCCTCGCGCATCCACTGAACGTGAAGGTACGACAGGTCGGCGACGGCCTTCGCCGTTGGATACAGCTCATAATCGACATAGAAATAATGATAGTAGGCTTCCTCTCCTTGATTTTCCACCTCTATGATCGCTTTGCTCTTGAACGGCATCGGCCACCATGAGTTGAATCCCTTGCCGTTCTGAGGGCTCATCTGCAGGGGCAGGGTTACGAAGTTCTTTCGCATCCCATGGCCGAGACCGAAGAAGTCACCGATCGGACATTCCACGCTTGGCTCCTGACAATCATCCCAATACATACGTAAGACGATGCGCCGGCAATAGTCCTCTTTCGGAATGCCAAGGGTCATCCAGATATGTTTAATGCAACCGGGGCCTTCGATCTCGGCGAGCACTTTTTTTGTGCCGGCCTCTATACGCCAGGCATCGCTGTTCCCGCCAGTTATATCATAGCTCGAAATACGGTGACTGGTGTAATCACGCAATTTCGGAAGAGATGACAGACTTGTCTGACCGATCATTTTTCTATCCTTTCGCTTTAAATATCAGATTTTTATCCCATCAGCTAAATGACGCCAGTCGTTTGCGAAATTCTTCTCACCCTTCCCGGCAGGACCAGCCAGTCCCTGTTGTCCCTTTCCTGTGACCGGTTCCCGGGCGCCGTCCACCATTGGATCTACATAGCGGATGAACCACTCCTCTAAAAGCATTCTCATTTCACTGATCCTGCCCTGATGATCAGGGCTGTCAATGAGATTGTTCTTCTCATCGGGATCGTTTACCAGGTCATAGAATTCGTTGGGTCCATAGGGATAGCGGTGTATGTATTTGCATTCCCTATTGCGGATCATGCGGACAGGGCCGTACTCATCGTAGACCACGATGTTTTCCCGTCCTTCGAGTTTACCTTCCCGTAATAGAAGGGCAAAGCTTTGGCCCGGGAGCTTGTCGGCTTCGGGATTTTCCATACCCAGGTAATCCAGGAGGGTGGGCATAAAGTCGTAGTGGCTGAGGAGTTCTTCACATACATCCCCTTCGAGGATATGTCCCGGCCAGGAGATGATGAACGGCACTTTCACGGACGTATCAAACATGTTCAGGGGAAACGTGCCGTTTCCCTTGCCATAGATGCCGTGATGACCCATGTTCATACCGTTATCACTGGTGAAGAAGATCATCGTGTTTTCCCGCTGTCCCATAGCTTCCAGCTTGTCAAGAATACGCCCGACGTTCATATCCATCGCTGTCACCGCTGCGAAATATCCGCTGAGAATAGGTCTGCGATTCTTTTCGTCTCCGTAAGGGGCCGAGTCGATCTGCCAGGGATGCATGGGTTCAAGGGGGGTAGATTCGAATTTACAGTCATTGTAATAGGAATCATATATTTCCGCGGGATGCTGATCCCGACCCCAGGGACTGTGGGGGGCCGTGTAGTGAACGCTCAGATAAAAGGGTTCCTCATCTTGAGATCGCCCGTCGAGGAATTTCAAGGCGTTATCAGTTATGACATCTGTAACGTACCGGGGTTCTTCATAAACCCTGCCATCCTTTATCATAGGTGCACCATAATATGGGCCTCCGCCCTTAGAGTGGACTTCCCAGAAAGTGAAACCTTTCTGTGGATGGATGGAATCACCGAGGTGCCATTTGCCGCTCATACCGCAAGTATAGCCGTTTCGGGCCAAAATATCCGTATATCCTGTCTGCCCCTTGAGATATTCGATGAGTACCCCTCCCTTGTGTTTTTCGTCCGGTGAATTGCCCGCCCTTAGCCAGTCGTGTACAC
>CAZTBA010000056.1:0-19948 GCA_964611725.1 uncultured bacterium | reverse complement strand
ACCTACGCCTGAGGCATGGAGCAAGATCACCGGCGGCGCATCTTTCGGCCCACCGGCGATAACGTGAACTCTGCCATATTCAGTATCCACAAAGACATCCTCGTAAGGAACCGGCCACGCTTCCATCTTGGCATCGTACATTTCCAGAAATCTTGCCTTGACGTCGGGTGATTTGTAGATGGCGGATGTATATTTGTTGAAGGAACCGAGCCAGACAAAGACCGCCAACAGGACCACTATTGAAATGATCCGCCCCCACCACGGGATTGAACTTCCGGTTGAGCGGTAAGCCAATCTTCTAACCGGTGGAAGTAACAACAGGACCACAATCAGTAGAGAAATCCCCTGTAGCCAATTTCTCATCAGTAGCATTGAAACACTTAACAGGCCGAAAACGATGCCGAAAAACCAGCTCAGGACAAGAAATACGTATTTCATAATTCTCCCTCTGCCTTGACGGTTTGTGTTGTGTTTTGCCGTAATACTCAGCTTACGCCGGTGCCCATGCGCGGCTATCAGCCGTCGCGTGCAAGAACTGGTTCTGCCCCTTGCTGGTTACTATGAAGTGTCGGTACAGGGAGTGCCCATCAAGGCAGATTCCAGATGGTACCCTGCAGATGTCGTATCTGATCTTCGCCGTGCCAGTAGTAAACCGTCAAGAGCCGGTCATCATCAAGCTGTACGGTGCTGGGGTAGCCCACGTCTCGATCCGGACCATCGTCTCGGAGAACAATCTGGCAGGGCCAACTGTTTCCCTCATCTTCGCTGAGGTAAACGCGTATGCCGAAAGGTTCACGACGGTAGCCGCGGCTCAAAAGCACTCTCCCGTCAGCCAAAAGCCAGAGGTCCGGTGGGCTGCTTCCGCCGCACCAGATGGAGGTCTCTTGCGTTTCACTCCATGTGTGCCCACCATCCGTGGAGGTGTTACGGAAGTAACTCCCTGCCGGCGTCCGATGCATGGCCAGGATGCACCCGCTGGGGCATAGAAGCAGGCGGGTTTCGTGAAAGTCGATGCCGGCGGCAGCGTCATCCGTGATGCATACAGGCTGACCCCAGCTCTCCCCTTTGTCCTGCGAGCGCAATATCATGCCGTGGGCTTGAGCGTTCTCGCCTCGACACCCGGTTACCGGTAGCAGGAGTTCTCCGTCCGGCAGTTCACACACGGCCCCATGACAGGCTATGTCCGGCCAATCCCGCGGCTCGTCGATGTGACGGGGAGACGACCACGTGTAACCATCGTTCTCCGAACGGACCATGAATACGCCCCCGCCCGCTACGGCCATATTCAGCCACTCTACCTTCCCCTGTCGCGGTCGACCGGCAAGGCTCTCCCGGCCACCGAGCGGTGCGAAGAGGTGGTGGTAGGTATTCACGATGACAGTGCCATCCGAAAGCTGGGTGATCGCTGTTCCATTCCCTCCGGCCGGATCGGGTGTCTCCTGACCGAACCACGTATGCCCGTTGTCCCGCGAGCGTAGAAGCGATGTGCGTGTTGTCGGGTCCATGTGCGAGGCACGTTTCCTCCACTTGGCCTCACGAAACACCAGCAGAATCTCGCCATTTGCGAGTTTCGCCAGCATGGATATGGGGCCGCAATAAGAGTCTTCGTTCCGGTAGACCAGATTGGTGTCAAACATTCTGTGCTCCTTCAGGATATCGTTCCACCCGAGTCTTCGGCTTCCTGATCCGCATTGATCTTTGCTGGTGGCATAAAGATTGAATTCACCTGGATTTTGAAGTGCAGTGGAAAAATGTCAGTGCAATGACTGGTTCGGCTGCGTCATTTTCTTCGCGCTTTGCCAGTTAATGTATCGATAGTAATCTTGAACACCCTGGTTCCTTCTATCATGCTCTCAATGTACTTTTTGCCATTTTCAATGTGGTCGGGAGAGTATTTATGCAATAGCTCTTCCAAAGCCATCTGTTTGTTCATGTCAAATACTTCTTCAACCTCTCCTGAGGCAATTACACTTTCGTATTTTGTGCCAAATTCTTCAGGTAGTATTTCGGTATTTCCCACAACGCAGAACGAGACAGAACTATTGTGCTGGATATTGTCAAGTTTTCGTCCCTCGATAGCACAATGAAAATATATGCAATTTTCAATGACACAAAAGTTCAAAGGCACGCCATAGGGTTTTCCATCTCCAGAAGCGGTCGATAATATACCATATTCAGCCCTCTTTAATAAAGCTAATGCTTCTTCTTGCGGAATAGAGCGGTCTTTTCTGCGTAGTTCTCGCATTTTTGCCTTCCTGACATCTGTTTCGGGCGCGGCTGCCAACCGCCACCCGGAGGCGATGTTTGGATAATCCCGCGTTACGGCACATAGGGTACCGGCTCACATAAAGCTCTGAGATTCTCAGTGGGCGTCCCTGAAGGAATTTCGCATCCTGCATTGACCATGTATGGATTGCCCACTTTCTCATACGCGTTCAATATCGCGTTCTTGATCGTGGCAGGTGCTCCGCTTCGCACGACGGTGACCGGGTCCATATTACCCGATATGGCGACTCGGTTGCCGACGGCGGCGCGAACAGTTGACATCTCGACCATGTGATCAACATCGAGGATATCAACACCAAGGTCTGCAATGCCTGGAAGCAGATGTGTAATATTGCCACAAATGTGCAGCTTGACGTGCGCCCCCGTATCCTGGATGGCTTTGACCAACTGCTTCTCTCTCGTCTGGATCAGTTTCTCATAGGTGTGCGGATCAATCTGGCTCGCGATGGCGTCACCAATGCCGATCGTGTCTGCTCCCGCATTCACCTGCGCTCGGGCGAACTCAATTCCGACATTCACACAGACATCCATCAGTTCGGAGGCGAAGGCCTCATCGTCCATCAAGTCCACCATGAAGGTCGTCACACCGCGCAGGTCAGCGGCCTCTGCTGCCGGACCCTCGATCCAGCCGAGGATCGAGTACTCACCCTGAAAGCTCCCTTTGTATGCTTCAGCGGCCTTGATCCGATCCAGCATGCGCTCCGACGTCATGGGATCCGGCTTCAGAAGTATGGACAGATCTTTGCTATCCTGAAGTGGACAGGTGCTGCGCGGAGGGCCGTCTTTGATGTACTCAACGGTAGAACCAAATCCGTGTGTTTCTCTGTAGGGATCTGAGATACAGCTTAGCTGATCTATGCCGAAGTCCTTCGCGCATTGCTCATTCGCCTTGACCAGTACCCGGTAATCGGATGCGAAGGCGGCATAATCTGAGCCAATATATTCGGCCGCGTACTGCATGAGAATGGGGATCCTGGGCAGATAATCCACCGGCCAGCCTCTCAGGACACCGACATATCGTTCATATCCGTTCATGGCATCTCCTGTCCAACAGCCTGTGGCCAAGTCGCGCGAGCATGCTCAAAGAATATTGCGATTGAAAAACTTGCCGCATGCTCGGGTCGGTCTTCAGCCGCTTGTCAGGTGGCAATAACTTCATCATCAGAACGTCACATTAGCCAATCGAAAAACAGTATAAACAATGGTCGCGATACCCCAATATATAAAGAATCCCCATAGATAAGTATAGTAGACCAAAGGCCCAGCCACCGGATAGACATATTCACGTTCAGAGAACCATAATTTAATACTTACGTATACAGAAATGGCTCCAGATGCCGCCCACAGAGAATATCCCCAAGCTTGACCCAATATGACACCGATACTGCCTGCTAACAATAGAGGCAACCAGAATATCAGATCTGCCCAAGCCAAACCGTAAGACATTCGAAAGTGGGTCTTATCGCGGTAATCTTCTCCTTTACCAATGATGAGATCCTTGGTTTTCCGGCTGTGAGGTTGTAGAACAACCAGAATTTGGGCGTATAGAAGTGGTAGAAAGATGAATACAATCCCAAAGACAATGAGTATCCAGGTTATCAGCGTTGGTTGAAGCAATTAAATTCCTCCCATTGAAAAATTTTCACTTAAGCTGCTTATGATTTTTGAATAGATACCAGCTTGCCCATATTGCAAAAAGAAGCAGCAATGAAAGAAACAAGGTTACGGACATTTGGGTGGGCTTGTGTTTTATCCCCGCCTGTCCATAAAAATATTGGCTGGACCAAAATACTACTGGCCAATAAAACGTAATCCCAAGAGCCAACCAGGAAGCAATTGCGCCATAAAATTTTAATCGCCAAAGACCGATAACCGCAATTATAAATAGTGGAATCATAGTAATCATATCTGCCAATCCAATACCTCTGTTGACTTCAACAATAACTGGATCGATGACTTCTCTTGGATCTTGTAATCCCCATTTTGCCACAATATCATAAGAAATTACAGCTCCACCTTGGCCAATCGTCCACAGGAGAATGTTAAGCATGTGAAATCCAATAATGATCTTGATTCCCAATGGAAATTTTGCTGTTGTTTGCATGGCTTTGACTCTCCCAGTTGTCGTTGTTAACTAACGGCCATTTACGCTCGACTGCAACCCGCTGTGTGGAACGGCTTGTTGTGCGGCCTCTCTGCTGCCAGGGTCAGCCATACGGGAAGCCCGGCACGGGGATTCTTTTGCCAATCAAGAAGGCTGTCGTCGATTCCTGGCAGGTACGAGGAGCCCTGCCAGAAGCGTGAGTCCCTTGCAGGCGTCTCGACGATCCTCCTAAGCACAAGCCCTGACTCCAGCAATGCATTGAAGATATCGCTGAGCGTCCAGTGGAACTCATAGGTTGGCCCCGTCGGCCCGTCGGACTCGAACGGGCCTGTTTCAAAGTAAGGCTTTTCCATCTCGATCGGCATTGCCTGGCCCTTCCATGGTCGCAAGAAGGGATGAACGTCATAGAGGATATAGTATCCCCCGGGCTTGAGAATTCGATAGACCGCAGAGAATACTCGACCAAGTTCCGCGATCCACACAAAGAATCCATTGGTGGAGCACACGAGATCGAATTCGGTTCCATCGACGCACTTCAAGTCCGCCGCATCCGCTCTAACGAATCTGATATCTAGACCCAGATCCTGTGCTCTGTGTGCAGCTATGCGGAGTTGCTCCTGCGAAATGTCCGTTGACGTAACGATCGCTCCCATGCCGGCAAACGCGAAAGCAGCATAGTTGTCCCCGCTCCCAATAACGCAGACCCGCTTCCCCGCCAAATCCCCGAGGAATTCACGAATCACATCCAAGGCGCCTCCGTCAAAGGCGAGGGCTGGCTGTTGGGGGCACTTTTGCCAAAGCTGGTCCTTGTCGCGCAACTCCCGCCAACTGGACGCCGCAGAATCCCAGTACCTCCGGTTCGCTTCGTGGATTTCGTTCACTGATCGCTCCTCCACCTGACACCGCGCAACGTTACGGGCGAGGCGCGGCTATTTCCCGTCGCCTGCATTCGGCTGGTTATGTGCGTTCTTTATTGCGCATTTATCGACTCCATGATTTGCTTAAAACTCTCGACACCTGCTTCAAGGTTTTCGATGATCCCTTCAGCAAGCACATCCGGATCGGGGAGGTTGTCCAGATCTGCCAGATTTTCGTCTCTGATCCAGAAGATGTCCAGACTCGTTTTGTCACGGCCGATAATCCCTTTGCCTTCAAGGATTACCTCCTCGGGCATCAGATAACACGGCGGATTCAGTTTCTGTGGATTATTCAGGGCGGTCACCAGCTCTTTTTTGACCTGCTCCACCGCTTCGAGGGGCAATGCCTGTTATCTTTCCATTGTCATTGACGCCAAGTATTAAATCCCCGCCTGGCCCCTCTCCTGAAACCGTGTAGAGTGTTACCGCAGTTCTACTTTCCGTTCTTTCTAACCAGGCCTTGAAGCTTTCTTGACTCTTCTTCTGAACCAATGAAAAGCAGCCGTCCGCTGCCCGGCGCAACAAAAACTGAGTAGTTTCCTTCTTCGGCTGTAATTTCGACTCCTGTCGCCAGATCATATGCCCGATCATCTGCTCTCATCTCTGTAATCTGAAATACTGATTCCATGGGTTCTGTAAACCCTTGATAACCTACCAGATTCCCATCATCGTCAATAAAAATCTGATCATTGTCCTTGAAAAAATAACGGCTGTTATGTGGCCAAGTTCCTACATTTGCATTGTGAAGCACAATGATTTTGCCGTACACCCCTGGGAAGGAAAAGGCGCGGTTAAAATGCTCCTTTGTTCCACAAACAACGGGTGAGGCAGGAAGTTTATGCATTTGGGTGATAATCTCTTCATACTGTTGGATCTCCTGTGAGACCTGAGCAAATTCCTCAAGTTGCGGATTCGGTTTGCCAGGCCGTCCGGCTAGAGTCCAGAGACAGATGTCACCCTTGTTACTTAGTGCAACTTTTCTGACATTCAGATCAAGGACTTCTTTAGCGGGTGGTTGATAGAGCCAACAAAAAAAGAGCCGTGCGCCCTCCATGACGGCCGTCCAGGCCGAAGCTCTCATGCAATTCTTTGGCATGCGATACCACTTCCAGAAACTGTAGCTAGGGCCAGATGGTGTGTCGACCTTTGTCCAGCCCATACGTCCTTGTTCAGCAAACCGCAAGACCCTTTCACTGAGCTCTTGTTTTTCCTGCTTCGTTTCAGGATATGGCATTTTCTCGATGTCAACCCACTCGTTGCCAGGCATGACATATCCCCCTGAATAAATCACGAACCAGTAATCTGCGCCGCGTTTGGCTGCCTGTTCATAATAGCGCGTGGCCTCTTTTCTGGTCCAGTTGAGAGCGAACCCGGGAGATGCCAAATATCCCCCACCGGAAACCTCCCACCAGAATGCATAGCGGTCTGTGCCCACTATCGCCGGATCAGGAACAGCCTGATCTTTGGCCGCACCAAGATTATTGTGAAGGATGGCAAAATCAGCTTCAGGTGCGTATTCGCGGATCATAAAGTAATATCGTGAAAGTTTATTGATTGCCCAGTGTGGGGGTTCCTCACGCACACTCCATGCCAAAACCTGCGGATGATGAATGTATCTCTGGATAAAGTCGCCTGCTTTCTTGGCATACTTGATCATTTCATCCTCAGACCATTTTTCTTGGAAATATGCAAAATTAAGCTGAGGGATTACCTTCATGCCATATCGGTCAAGAAGTCCCAATGTCCGCTCAAACTCATCTTCCCGCGGACCAGTTACCGTCAAATGCAAGGCATTGACGCCATGTTTTTCAAGGATTTTCAGGTGTTTCTCCAAGAAAGCATAGTAGTCTATGTTCTGCTCTTGTGCTGTCTTCGCCATGGAGTGATCATAGACATACACTCCCATGTAAAACGGCGCTGTTGTCTTTTCTTTGCCCATCGTTTCGCCTCTTACAAGCCTTCCCTTTCTTATATGTCTTTCCTTTGCTACAATTGTGGAACTCGATCCCAACATACACACAAGAACAGCCACCCAAATCATTTTGTTAGGGTAAGAACACGAGTAATTGCCTGAGTTGTTCCTTAACGCCGGCATCCTTTCCGTCTCCTTAGTATTGTTGCCTCCAGGACCGCTTATTGATAATTGCATAGAGCTGGAGTTGTCTACAGTATTTTGTCACGCCCTCCACCACATAATGCCGAAGAAAAATTAGGACATAGATGATGGCCGCGATCGGGTGTGTGATGGTTCCAGTCTTGTTCTCCAGCCCTAACGACGCGGATCAGGCGCGGCTATTTCCCGTCGCCTGCATTCGCCTTGTTATCTCAGTTGATGATATTGGCAATCCCGAACAGTTCCTTGAATCTCCGGTATGATTCATCGAATTCGCACGGATAACCGCGGAATGAGTCGATCATCAAGGAAATAGGTATCCTTCTGTTATAGACCTCGGCTCGTGCAAGCATGCCGTCGTCAACCCCTTTGTGTCTATACTTCCTAAGGACCTCTCTCGCCAATATCGGAGAATCATACAAACCACAGAAGTCAAACGCAGGGTCGCCAAAGGCCCAGTCGCTAAAGTCAATGATTGATATTGTCTTGTCTTCTCGATCGAGAATGATATGGTCGAGACCTAGGTCGGCATGTAGCAGGACTTTTGTTGAACAGGAAAGCATGCAGGATTCTAGGTCCTTCATGTAATTCTCGATTAACTCACATTCTTCGTCAGGAAGCCGACCCTGCAAATGCTCGCTGTATCCGGCTCGTAGCCATTCCACCTCATCCTCCGGTTTTCTTTCGGGCAGACGTAGATCTCGACATGCTTCAAGGGATATCTCGTGAAGATCTCCTAAGAACAATGCCAGTTGTTCAGATACAAGTCCCAGAAGCTCTTCGTCAAAGAGATCAATGGTGGCAGTATCGAGTTCTCTACCGGGCAGATATGAATACCCGATTATTGTCTCATCTTGTGAGATGTGTGTTACCATAGGAATGCGCACGTTTGTGTGACCTGCTACCAGTTTCAGCAGTGCGACTTCATCAGCAAAGTAGCCTCTTTTCTCCTCAGTCTTTGGTAGGCGAAAGACTAAGGAATTGTCCAGAATCACAGCAAAATGGTCCCATCCCTCATCAATAATTCGAACGGATGTCCATTTCACATCCGGAAACTCCTGTGATATCCTCGCCAGCACTCTGTCCATAGTATCCCTGTCTGCCATCATTTCCCGGAAAGAGATAACGGCGTTGTTAGATGGGAAGTTTTACACCATGATCTGTGGAGAACACTGATTTAACGTATCCCGATCTTTAGATGGGGCTCAGTAGTTGGTATTGCTTCAAATGAGCCTCATCTTTTACCTTTATTTGAATTTATGCTTTAAGATTTTATTTTAAAACAATTTATTTCGAAAATAGAATCCTAAAATGTGACTCATCCTTTGGAAGTAGTAAAATCCAGTCAAAGCAATTTGAGCTTAAATCACCTGAGTGACTTCCTTTGAAACAAAGACTCTGCAACTTTTATGGACTATTACCAAATGAAAATCCCTGCTCTTTCTGGCCTTTAGAAGCAGGGTTGAATTGGCATACAGGATCACCTATTACTCAGGTTAAAGGCTCCGCCGAGCTTTGGCCCATGTTGAGACGTGTTTTAGAAGTCTTTCCTGCATCTCAAAATCAATATAAAAATATCGAGAATTTTGTCAAGTACATAAGTGATTTTTACTAAGCTTCGTTGCTTGTTCCTGGAATCTCACCCCCGTCCCCTCTCCACTTGCGGAGAGGGGAGCTTTAACCCTTGCCCGGGGAAAGTGAAGGAGTCAAGTCAGTAGGGACAGGTATCGAGAAGCCACAAAGACATTTCGAAGATTGCTCAGGTTTTCGGAAGCCTCATGTGACTTAACAGGTCGACCGCCGGTCTCCCCTGAACCATCTCTGGCCTTTGATCCACATTGGCAGTCCACCGGAGTTTACAGGATTCAACTCACGTCCGGCGTAAGGGGAAGAGGGGAGACCATATTGGAAATTTATTGACTTTGTCGGGTTTCGAGTATATTATCTCTGTTGGTACCGAGAGAACTGGTGGCTGATCAGTTTACCGAATATCTGCGGGGGGAATCATGGAAAAGCTTTCCGGAAAAGCAGATAGAACCGATCACCCTTCGGTTACCTCCCAGAATGCCTTTACATTGAAAGCCTTCTTGGCCGGCTCACTCCTTAGCCTGTGTATAGGACTCGGCCCCCTATACGGCAATATGGTTCTAAGGGCTTCATACCTTGCCCTCGACTTCAGCACAGCCGGTGCAGTTGCCCTCTTCTTCGTCCTCGTTGGCTTCTTCAATGTGCTTCTGAAGATAATAAGCAGAAGCCTCAGATCCGCATTTTGGGCGTGCATTTTTATGGCATGCCTGATATTGTTGGTTACTCGTACTGGCGGGATCTCCCTGTTGGGGGGGACCATCCTCGGAGTCCTTTCGGCTGTTGCGATAGCTAACTTAGTAGCGGTTTCACTCGGCCGCAGCCTCGTCCTGAACAGGGGAGAGCTCCTCGTCACGTATATTATGATGATCGTTGCTTCGGCCGTGCCCACGATGGGGCTGACCGAGTACCTCCTCACGATACTCCCCGGGGGTTACTACTATGCGAGTGTCGAGAATAACTGGTCGGACCTTATCCACCCTTATATACCAGGCTGGATTGCCCCGCAAGATCCCCTCGGTATAAAATATTTCTATGAGGGAGCCCCCAGCGGATATGGCATACCTTGGAAAATATGGCTGAAGCCTATCGGGTACTGGGCTATCCTCATAGCAGCCGCCTACTGGGTGATGATCTGTGGTGCGGTCGTTCTCAGGAGGCAATGGGTCGAGAGGGAGAGACTCATATATCCTCTGGTCCAAATGCCTATGGCAATTGATGAGGAGGACAGAGGGCTTATCAACCCGTTTTTCAAGAACCTTCTGATGTGGGTGGGATTCGCTATTCCGGTCATAGTGGGGACTGTCAATGCTCTACACTATTATTACCGGTCGATACCTGGAATCAAGCTTGAGACTTCAGTATATATCTTCCGGCACACGGTTGAAATCCCGATCAGGGTTAGTTTCCCGATCATTGGCTTCTCGTATTTTATTAATACCGATATAGCTCTCGGAATCTGGATATTCAACGCATTAGTTTATGTACAGAGAGGTATATTCAATGTGATCGGATACGGGAGCACGGAAAAACTGGGAATCTACAGCTTCCCAAGCTGTCCTATCATTGCACATCAGAGTATGGGGGCGTTCCTTGCACTGGTTTTCTCCATCCTCTGGATCGGGCGTAGCCATCTGAAAGATGTTTTCAGGAAGGCGTTCGGGAAGGCTCAGGATGTGGACGATTCGGGCGAAATCATGTCTTACCGGACTGCTGTTTTCGGAGCCATTCTGGGATTGGCAATTATGCAGGTCTGGCTGTGGATCTCTGGTCTCCCTTTCTGGGCTACGGCGATCTTCATATTTGTCATCTACGCACTATATATCGGAGTCACGAAGATCGTCGTCCAGGGAGGGGTTGCCGTAACGAGGGGGCCGATGATCCCTTCAGATTTTCTGATATCCGGGTTCGGTGTATCCACCCTTGGCCCCAGAGGTCTGGTTTCTCTCGCCTTTTCGTATACGTGGGCTGCCGACATCCGGACCTTCGTGATGGCATCTGTCACACATGGACTCAAGATCATCCAGACCCTGCCGGGGAAGCGGAGACGGCTCCTCTGGGGCATAATTGTGGCTATAGCTGTCAGTTTTGTCAGCTCATCCTGGCTGATCCTCAAATTCGCCTATGCCGAAGGGGGCATAAATCTCAACAATTGGTTCTTTGAAGGTGGTGTCCGTGCCCCGTTTGATTTTATAGGCTCAAAGCTCAATTTCCCGACGGGCGCGAACTGGATCGGGTGGATCTGGACAGGAATCGGTGGAGGCCTGATGTTTGGTCTCATGTGGCTTCAGCGCCGCTTCCTCTGGTGGCCGGTCCACCCTATTGGGTTTGCGATCGGGACGATGTACACGACCGACCAGATAGCTTTCAGCGTCTTTTTAGCCTGGCTTTTAAAGGTTGTGATACTCAAATACGGAGGTCCGAAGTTTTACCGGACAACCAAGCCGTTCTTCTTCGGACTTATAGCCGGACAGTTCGTCATAGCGGCGGTATGGCTGGTAATCGACCACATTACCGGCACCTACGGTAACTGCATATATTGGATATGAAACCCGGACTTTTCGGAGGTATTCCACAGGGGTGCGTCTTACGCTTTACGTAGTCAACGATCGACAGTCAGCCAGGAAAGCTGAAAATCCATTGCTGAGCACCTGTATCGATCAGTATCATTCCCAGGTAGAAAGGATATTATGCGATTACGAAAAAGGGGTCCAGATCTAACTGAACCCCTCTATGGAATCATCTTCGGGAAATATGCTGTTGAAAGCCTGAGACACACTTACTTGTTCATCAGTTCCTTTGCTATCCTCTCGAAATGCAACCTGTAGATTGCAAACGTGACCATCTCAGGAATTGCATACCGGTACTTTAGAATACCCTTGCCGAGAAGCTTCCAGTAATATCTCCTTGAGTTTCCGAATATCCCCAGAAACCAGACGGACTTGAGAAACGCCTTGAAATATGTGAACGATGGGCGTCTCCTGATTATGCGTGGCTTGTACCTCTCAAGGAAGGTAATTACCCTCTCGTAGTACTCCTTGGGGGAATATATGGTATTGATGACTTTATTATATCCGTTCACCAGGACATCTTTATCCATCTTCGGTATGAAATTCAGAGTTCCATCGGTGTTGTCTCCCGTACTATCATCCAGAAGCCGTCCCTCATTCTTGAGTCTCTTGTGGAGCTTCGTTCCCGGGAGGGCATTGAGGAGACCTACCATAGCCACAACTATGCCGGTCTTCTGAATGAATTCTATCTGTCTCTGGAATACTTGAATCGGGTCGTTGTCGAAACCGATTATGAAGCCTCCGAGCACCTCAAAGCCATAGTCTTGAAGCTTCCTTACGGAGGATGCAAGATCCCTGCCAACGTTCTGATACTTATTGCATTCCTCCAGGCTTTCCTCCACAGGGGTCTCGATCCCAAGGAAGATCTTCTTAAAACCAGCTTCAGACATGAGTTGTAGAAGTTTCTCATCATCACAGATGTTAAGTGAAGCTTCAGTAGTTAAGGAGAAGGGATAATTCCTCTGCTTCATCCAGTCTATGACAGCCGGAAGGGTCCTTTTTACCTTGGCCTTGTTTCCTATGAAATTGTCATCGACAATGAAGAGTGGTCCGCGCCATCCTTGTTCATATACGGCATCAAACTCACACAATATCCTTTCCTGATTTTTAACGCGCGGTACCCTTCCATTCAGTAAAGTTATGTCGCAGAACTCACAGTCAAAGGGACATCCTCTCGAATACTGCACGAGCATAGAGGCGTATTTCCTCATATCTATGAGTTCCCACATTGGAACCGGCGTCTCGGCTATGTCAGGAAACTCGCTCGATCTATAGATCTTCTTGAGATTTCCTTCCTCGAGATCTTTGAGGAATTCAGGAAGTGTCACTTCAGCTTCGTTAAGCACGAAGTGATCAATATCCTTAAACTCCCCGTGTCCGGTCGTAAAGAGAGGTCCTCCCGCAACAATCTTTGCGCCGAGATGCTTGCAGCGGGCTATGACCTCTTTCACGGATTTTTTCTGTGTAATCATAGCGCTCATAAACACATAATCTGCCCACTTTATGTCCTTGTCTGTAAGAGGCTTCACATTCATATCTATTAGTTTTTTGTTCCAGTTTTTCGGAAGCATCGAGGCAACCGTGAGGAGTCCGAGAGGCGGAAAAGCGGCTTTCTTCGAGATAAAACTCAGGGCATGTTCAAAGCTCCAAAACGTGTTCCTGTACTTAGGGTAGACCAGTAAAATATTCATAAAGATATTCCTTTCGACCAAAGATGAAATGAGATTATCAGCTTAATCTACCCAAAGATATTCCTTTCGACCAAAGATGAAATGAGATTATCAGCTTAATCTACCCATAAATTCCCGAATAGGCAATAGTAAAAACGCAGTTTACTTGAAAAAAATGAAAAATATTGGTCTAAAAATAAAAAAACCAGGGGATTTCACCATAACACCCGGTTTTTTCCGAAACCGGGTTTGCCTTATATCTCCTTCTAAATTTTCAGGCCGGAAGCCACTTTCCTGATGGCTTTCGCTATGTCATCGATATCGGACTCGGAGTAATTCTCGTTGAGGCCGAAGGTCACCATATGGTTTAGCACTTCAACCGTGTGGGGGCAGGTATCCTCGTTATAATCGTATACCCCTGTGGTATATTTGCAGTCGAACGGACAACCCGAGCTGCCATAGACCTTTTTCGAGTAAAGCGATTCAGCACATAGGAAGATAGGTTTGCCTATGTATCCGGCACCTGCCCCAATCCCTTCGGCTGAGAGCGCCTTCGCGAAATCGGCGGCGCTCCATTTTTCCACCCTCAGTGGGTATAGCCAGTAGGAATGCTCCCCTCCCGGGGTCTTGGGAGCCGGCTTTATCCCTTCGATATCGCCTATGAGTTCGCTGAGATGATCTCCGAGCTTCGCCCGCCTCTCAACGACACCCTTAACCTTTTTAAGTTGAGCGAGCGCCACCGCCCCATGAAGCTCGGTCATCCTGTAGTTCATACCATGTATGAAATAGGCCCTCGGACCGGTTTTTTCCCTCGAGTAGCCCTTGTCCGCAAAGAGCTTCATCCTCTCGTAGTAAGCTTCGTTATCGGTTACCGTTATACCCCCGTCGCCGGTCGTCATGTGCTTTGACTGCTGGAAGCTGAAAGTTCCTATGTCCCCTATGGTCCCAACATACTTTCCTTTGTAGAGGGTCATATGGGTCTGGCTGCAGTCCTCGATGATGGGTATACCGTGCCGCTTAGATATATCGAGCATGGAATCCATGTCACAGGGATTTCCGAAAAGGTGCACCAGCATTATCGCGCGTGTCCTGGAGGTTATCTTCCTCTCGACATCTGCGGGATCCATATTGTAGGTTTCATCCACATCGGCGAAGACGGGGATAGCGTTCTGACAGAGCGTCGGTATTACGGAACCGAGGTCGGTTATGGGGGCGGTGATTATCTCGTCGCCGGGATTTGGATCTATGGCGCCGACCGCCACGTGTATCGCTGATGTCCCGGAAGTGGATGCAACCCCATACTTCAAACCGTAGGCTTTCGGAAACTCCTCCTCGAGTTTGCTTACCATGGAGCCACCGTATCGGAAAAGGTTCTGCGAACGGATGGCCTGGGTTACAAGCTCCACCTCCTCATCTCCAAACGGGGTCCTCCTGGGGAAGGGCTCGGTCCTGACAGGCTTCCCACCCTCGATCGCAAGCTTTTCCATAACTCCTCCCTTCGCCTTTCTTCTATGAGGCTCGAATCTGACAGGTCGAAGATGAACCGCATAAGCTTGCTAATAATGTTGCATCTTGTCAAGAAAAATTTTGTAAAGGCGATCTCCCAGGAAAAAAGCCATCTGAAAAAACAGATTGCACTGGTGCTCCTTTTAGAATATCTTGTGACGAGATCCCTCATGTTCTCCATTTCTCCGTAAGGGAGAATGGGGATGGGTAAATGGATTGATGCGGAAATGGAGATGAACTGCCTTGTCCGACAGCAGACACTTCTAACCTCTGCTTGCTGCCTACTTTCTGCTGCTTACTGAACCTGCTCCTCGGGCATGTCTTAGTATGCTGACTTAACCATGACAAGGAGGGTGCTACTATGGCCGATAAGGTCAGGATAGGGTTTGTCGGATGCGGATTTATGGGGCAGAAGGCACACCTTGAGAACTTTATCACAATAGGTGGCTGTGAGGTGGTCGCCCTGGCTGAAGGGAGGACAAAGACAGCCGAGGCGGTCGCAAAGAGATACGATATACCCGCCATCTACCCGAACCACAGGGAGATGCTCGAGAATGCCGACATAGATGCCGTTGTTGCAATTATGCATTACAGCCTCCATAGCTCGATCATCCCTGACATAATAGATGCTGGAAAACATATATTCACCGAAAAGCCCATATGTGTGAAGGCAAGCACGGCTGAAGAGATGGCATCAGAGGCCGAGCGGAAACGGCTCATATATCATGTCGGCTACCATAAGAGGTCTGATCCCGGATCGCTCCTTGCCCTTGAGGCCATAAGTGAATGGCGGGATTCAGGGGAAATGGGACGTATGAATTTTATCCGTGCCACCATGCCACCGGCCGGCGACTGGCTCTATGGGATAGAGAGCCCGCTCTCTATGGATGAGCCCCAGCCGAGATATGAGGGAGTTTACCGTGAAACTTTCCCGGAATGGATGAATAATGGAACAAAGAGGTTCTACGGTAGTTTTATCAACTGCTATGTCCATCAGTTCAACTTGGTCCGCTATTTCCTCGGGGAAGACTACGAAGTGGATTACGCCGATCCGAGCGGTGTCCTTGCTGTTATGATCTCCAGGAGCGGTATCCCCTGTACCCTCGAGATGGCAAACACGGGGGTTAGAGAACATTGGGAGGAGTTCTATAAGATCTGTTTCGAGAACGGTAAGATAAGCCTATCCCTCCCGGCTCCGATGGCGCGACAGCGTTCGGGTGATGTGCTTATATATCGTGCTGCTCCCGACATGAAACCCACTTTCGAGAGTCCCGTTATCAAACAGGAGTGGGCCTTCCTTGAGCAGGCGCGCCATTTTGTGGAATGCATCAGGGAGGAAAAACCGACTCGTTCCCCGGCATCCGAGGCTGTAAAGGATCTCGAGGTTGCCGAGGAATACGTCAGGCTGTTCAGGGCGAAATCGGCCTGAACAGCCTGTGGGAACTATGGTGAAAGCTGCTCATGACCGCTAAGAGAAAGACATTCCTTGCACTCCTTTCCCCCCTTGGAGCACTTCTTCTCGCTTATATATTCTTGGTAAGCCCGCCCGGCATGAAATTGCTTGGGAACCTGCTCGAATCCCAGACCAACTCGAGGATGACGGGTTCGCTCTCCATAGGAAGAATGAGAGGCAACCTCCTGAGCTGGATTGAGCTTGAGGAGATCTCCGTACGTAACAGGGATGAGATATTCGAGGGGACGGAGATTCTGAACATATCCAGAGTCAGGATAGGATACAGTATACCGGCAATCCTCAGGAAAAAACCCAACCTCAAAATCCGGATCGAGAGCCCTGTGGCAAAGTTCATCTCCAGTGGCAGGGAGGGGAGCAATTGGAATAGCCTTGTTCGACCACAGGAGGAGCCGCGCGGTGAATCCTCCGGTGCCATACCACTATATGTCCTGCCTTTGAGCCTATCGGTTGAGGATCTGAAGTTATCTTTCCAGGACCGCATTAGGGGCTTCTCAACGAGGGTTTCAGATGTGTCGGTCGACTGGCGCGCAGATCCAGAGCCTTTCGGAGGGGAAGGAACTGTTGATATAGGGGGGATAGCCTTGGATTTCCCGGGTTACCGTGACTCCTCCTACTCGGCATCCCTAAGGTTAAGGCTGCATGGGGATATTCTCCATCTGGCAGAGATCGAGGTCCGCTCATCCCACTCGAAGCTTTCGGCATCCGGAAGCTTCGGCCCTCTCTCGGCACCGGAGTTGAGATTCGATGTACGTTCCATGACCGACTTTTCCGAGCTCTCCGGGATGTTGAAAGGTCAGTCGCCTTTCTCCGGAAAACTTACGACTTCCTCCTTCGTAAGCGGAACACCGGGGAACCCGAGGGTGAGCTCCGATATCGAGCTTTCGGGCTTCTCATATGATATGGCAATGGTGGATAAGATGGATATTTCGGCCAACTGGGAGGAGAGAAAGCTCTATATAAGGAGTCTCAAGGCCGATCTCGCCGACGGAACCCTTTCTGCTGAAGGAAAGGTTGATCTCTCCGGACCATCTATCGGATATGCCTTCGATGTATCTTTCGGAGGTATAGAGCTTGCGAATGCCCTCAGACCTGTACCTTCGGTGGACCTCAGCGGGAGCATCTCGGGGAGGATCGCTGTGAGTGGAAAGGGGTATGGACCGGAGGCACTCAGCCTGAAGGGATACCTGAAGGGGAAGAAGGTTGTTTCTTTAGGAAGGAATGTCGGGGATCTGGAAAGCTCATTTTCATATCAGGAGGAGGAGCTTGACCTCACGGCGCAGATTGCAGGCGTTATCTTGAGGGCTTCTGGCTACCTGGGTGGAGACGGCTCGGCTGAGATCTCCGCCCTGGCAAGCTCGGATGATATCAGCGGACTATCGGACCTTGCCGGGACAGAGCTTGCGGGGAACATCAGGGCGAATGCGCTGATTAAGGGGAAACTCCCCGAGCTCTCACTATCGGTGGACGCGCACGGGAGCGGTGTCCGCACGGGAGCGATAAGGGTCGGAGACTTTGAGAGTGCCTTCAGATATGACGGCACGGAAAGATATGGGCAGATCGGGCTTGTCATCAATGACAGCAGCTTTGTGGCTGCAGGTGATTTGGACTTCGATCCTCCTGGAAGAATATCGTTCAGGGCCTACGGTGAAGGTCTTCCTATCGCCGATTACCTCAGCCCGCAGATGGAGATTGGCGGAATGCTTGGGATGAATGCCTCGGCTGAAGGAACTTTCGGGAATCCGTCTGCTGACATTTCGATGTCCCTGGACAGCCTCATGTGGAAGGGCCAATACCTCGGCGAATACCGTAGCGATATCAGCCTCCGTGATAAGGTGGTCGGCTTCGAGCTCATAACCTCCGATTCGGTGCAGCTTCATCTCGCGGGTGGGATCTCGCTTGAGGCCGATCTCCCGCTTGATCTCTCGGCGGATTTCGAGAAGTTCGACCTCTCACCTTTTATGACGGCCTTCGGAGAACCCCGGGCAGTAGAGAAGCTCATAGGGGCCTTGTCCGCAAGTGTAAGGGCCTCCGGACCCCTCCGCAGGCCTGAGGACTTAGAGGGCGAACTTACCCTGAGTTCCCTCATCTTAGGTTTCGGAAACGATTTTCTGAGGACGATCGATGTCGGGAAGGTAAGGCTCGAGAAAGGGAAAGCTTCGTTCGAAGAGGTAGAGCTCCGAGGGGACGCGGGTAGGATCTCCGCATCGGGTTATATCGGCATATATGGTGATAGCGATTTTCTTATGGAAATAGAACACTTCAGGATGTCCTCCCTGACCTTTTTTGGGATCTGGAGGGAGGATCTCGGCGGAAATCTGAGCTCTGCATTTCACATGTCGGGTAGCTCCTATCAACCGGATGTCTCCGGGAAATTGAGGCTTTCGGGATTCTCACGCCCTGAGCTCAGGTCCGATGTTCTGGAATCTGAAGTAAAGTACAGCGGAGATAGGATCAGTGTATCAGCAAGATGGAACCAGAGCGAAAGGACTGCTTTATTCGCAGATGTGGCCTCCCAAATGACTGGGAAGGAAGGCCGAAGATCGCTGCTCGAAGGCTCGGTGACATTGGACAGCCTTCGCCTGAATTTTGTCAGGATGTTTCTCCGCAGATCTCCGGGGGATCTGGACGGCATGGTTTCAGGTTCCGTGACATGGCGTGAAGCCCCCGGATCGCCGTTTGAAAGTAGTGGGGAGATTATCATCGATAGGTTTTCCCTTGGACATGAAAAGGGGATTTTCCGAAATCTCGACCAGTTGAACGTTTCGTGGGATAGTGGTGAAGCTTCATTTCATTCCTTTAGGCTGGGTTTCCCGGGGGGAGGACTGCTGGAGCTTTCGGGGTCGATCTTTGCGGAGAGCGAATCTGACCTTTCGGCCCTGGCTAAGGGGGTAGATGTCGGCTTTCTATCCGGTCTCTTCGGCCTCAGAGAGGAGGTTACCGGCAGGATCGATTTTGACCTTGCCTTCGATGGGAGCCTCAACAGCCCCGAGGCCACTCTTCGCTGGTTATGGTCAGGTGAAGGCCTTTTTGGGGCGGATTTAGATGCCATATCTGGTTCCGCAAGGTATGCAGATAATGCGGTTGATCTGGATGAACTTGTGGTAAATGTAGGCGGGGAAAAGCTGACGGCATCCGGAGTTATACCACTGGACTACAGAGGTGAGATCTCCGAGGGTGTAGCCAGTCTGGCCGTCAAGGCTGACGGCATCAATATAGGTTTCCTCAAGGGGCTTTCAAGTGATATAAAGTCCCTCTCCGGGGAGCTGTACGCTGATTTAAGGCTTGAAGGTCCCCTTCTGGCTTTGAAACCTTATGGGGATATCAAGCTCTCGAATTTGGATCTTACACTGAAGGATTTCGGATCTGAAATATCGATCGAACGGTTTCTGGCTGAGAGCGATGGAAAGGAATTATCTTTCTCGACTGAAAGCGGTAAGATAGGAAAAGGCAACTTTGGAATTCAAGGGAAGTTCTCCCTGGAACCCGAAAGCTTCGGATCTTTCCTCCTGAAATCGGAGTTCAAAGATGCACGCCTGAAATTGCCCAGAACGGCGAGTTTCAGGTTAAACGGTGGGGTTGTCTGGGAGGGAGATATGGAAGGCTCAGTCGTTTCGGGTAAGCTATCCCTTTCAAAGGGCGATTTCACAAGGTCGCTGGACCTTGCTGCCGTAAGGAAGCTCATCCAGGGGACAACACGTCCCCCATCCAGGAATCCTTTTCTTGT
>CAZTBA010000055.1:0-20053 GCA_964611725.1 uncultured bacterium | reverse complement strand
AGGGGGGGTCAATTTTAGACCGGCCAAAATGATCAATTTTAAACCGGCCTTGACAGATACTTCCACTTCAGGGAACCATCTGGATTGAGAGCATAAACATAGTCATCAAACGACCCTACATAGATGGTGCCATCTGAGCCTATCGCTGGGGAGGAGGGCACCTGATCCCCTGTCTGATGCTTCCACTTCAGGGAACCATCTACATTAAGAGCATAAATGTAATTGTCATACGACCCTACATAGATAGTGCCATCTGAGCCCACTGAGGGAGAGGAACGCACAGAATTCGCTGTCTGGTACTCCCACTTCAGGGAACCATCTGCATTAAGAGCATAAACGTGATTGTCATATGACCCTACATAGATGGTGCCATCTGAGCCTATTGCTGGAGAGGATTCCACCCAGTTCCCTGTCTGATACTTCCACTTCAGGGAACCATCCGCATTAAGAGCATAAATGTAATTGTCCCGCGATCCCACATAGATAGTGCCATCTGAGCCTATCGCTGGAGAGGAGCTTACCAAGTTCCCTATCTCATATCTCCACTTCAGGGAGTCGGTCTGCGCACCAATGTAGGGACTCTGGCCAGTATGCTGAGCATTGCCCCCGAACATAGGCCAGAGAGAGACGACCAACGGGACATATGTGTATCCTCCCACCTTCGTCCCACTCAGTGCATTGTCCGCTGTCACTACTACATCCACTGCTCCTGCCGCATGCCCTGGTGTAACACATACTATCTGATCGTCTGACCAACTGGTGTAAGAGCTTGCCTCCACTCCTCCAAAGCTCACAATGCCACTACCACGGGAACTGCCAAAATTCGAACCGCTGATGGTTACAGTTGCACTACCTGATGTCGAGCCAGAAGAAGGGGTCAAAGTCGAAATCTCAGGGGGAGAAATATAGTTGAACGCTGAAACCTTTGTTCCACTCAGTCCATTGTCAGCTTTCACTACTACATTAACTACTCCTTCCGTATGCGCTGGGGTAACGCATACTATCTGATTATCCGACCAACTGGTGTAGGAGATGGCCTCTACCTCTCCAAAAACTACACTGCCAGTACCCTGAGCTCCACCAAAGTCGCTTCCTGTAATGGTAACGGAAGTGCCACCTGATGTAGGTCCGGAGGAAGGAGACAAAGTCGAAACTGCAGGTGGAGTTACATAGGTGAATACCGAAGCCTTTGTGCCACTGAGTCCATTGTCAGTCGTCACCACCACATCTACTATTCCTGCCACATGTGAAGGTGTGATACATACTATCGCATTATCTGACCAACTTTCAAAAGAGGTAGCTACCGAGTCACCAAATGTGACACTGCCTCTACCACGCACTGCTCCAAAACCGGTGCCTGTAAGGGTAACAGTGGTACCACCCCAAGTTGAACCAGAAACTGGAGACAAAGAAGAAATAGTAGGAAAAACAACAGTGTATGGTAGGCTCTCCAGCCCATTATCAGATATTACTACTATATCCACTGCTCCTGATAAATGCGATGATGCGACACAAGCTATCTCATTATCCGACCAATTCGTGTAAGAAGTAGCTACCAAGTCTCCAAATTTCACACTGCCACTGCCATGCACTGCTCCAAACCTATTACCTTTGATGGTAAAAACAGTATCACTGGATACAGATATGGAAAGAATAACAGGAGGAGAAACATAGGTGAATTTTGTCGTATCACTAATCCCACTACTAGTAGTTACCACTACATCTACCACTCCTTCCTGTGTATACTCTGGAGTGAGGCACACTATTTCATTGTCTGACCAACTGGTGTAAGACGCAGCTACTGAGTCTCCAAACATTACACTGCCAGGTGAGCTACCAAAATTAGAGCCACTGATGGTCACAGATGTGCCGCCCAATGTAGAGCCAGAAGAAGGGGTCAAACTCGAAATCGTAGGCGGGAAAGCCTCTATGAGGGCAAAGGCATATATATAACCATCATTCGATCCCACATAGACGGTGCCATCTGAACCTATCGCTGGAGAGGAAACTACCCCGCTTCCTGTTTGATACTTCCACTTCAGGGAACCATCCGCATTAAGAGCATAAATGTAGTCGTCCCAAGATCCCACATAGACAGTGCCATCTGAGCCTACTGCAGGAGAGGAATCCACGCCACCCCATGTCTGATACTTCCACTTGAGGGAACCATCTGGATTAAGAGCATAAATGTAATTGTCATACGACCCTACATAGATGGTGCCATCTGATCCCACTGCTGGAGAGGATTCCACCCAGTTCCCTGTCTGATACTTCCACTTCAAGGAACCATCTGAATTAAGAGCATAAATGTAATTGTCATACGATCCCACATAGATGGTGCCATCTGAGCCCAACGCCGGAGAGGAATACACATCGCCCTCTGTCTGATACTTCCACTTCAGGGAACCATCTGGATTAAACGCATAAAGGTAATTGTCAGTCGACCCCACATAGATGGTGCCATCTGAGCCTATTGCTGGAGAGGATTGCACCCTGTCCCCTGTCTGATACCTCCACTTCAGGGAACCATCTGGATTAAGTACATATATATAACTATCCCAAGATCCCACGTAGATGGTGCCATCTGAGCCTACTGATGGAGAGGAATACACATAGCGCCCTGTCTGATACTTCCACTTCAAGGAGCTGTCAGGATAAAGTGCATAAACATAGCCATCAGAAGATCCCACGTAGATGGTGCCATCTGGGCCCACCGATGGAGAGGAATACACACCGCCCTCTGTCTGATACTTCCACTTCAAGGAGCTGTCAGGATAAAGTACATAAACATAGCCATCACCCGATCCCACATAGATGGTGCCATCTGAGCCTACTGATGGAGAGGAGTTCACCCAGCTCTCGGCCTTATAAGTCCATTTACGGAAGTTGGTCTGAGCACCAAGGTACAGGCTCTGAGCAGTATGCTGAGCGTTGCCTCGGAACATTGGCCAGGGAGAAGTGACTACCTCACCATATGTATATCCCTGCAACTCCTTCTTACTTAATCCATTGTCAGTGGTTACCACCACATCCACTGCTCCCGCTGCATGAGCCGGTGTAATACACACTATCTGATCATTTGACCAACTGGTGTAAGAGCTTGCTTCTACTCCTCCAAATGTCACAATGCCACTGCCACGAGAACTGCCAAAATTCGAACCGCTGATGGTCACAGATGTGCCGCCCGATGTAGAGCCGGAAGAAGGGGTCAAACTCGAAATTGTGGGGGGAGAAATATAGGTGAAAGCTGAGACTTTCGTCCCACTCAGCCCATTGTCAGCTATCACCACCACATCTACTACTCCCGCTGCATGTAAAGGCGTGACGCACACTACCTGATTATCTGACCAACTGGTATAAGAGGTAGCTTCTAATCCACCGAAGGTTACCCTGCCTGTCCCTCGTGTGTTACCAAAATTGTAACCGTTGATAGTTACTTCTGTGCCGCCGGAAGATGGTACAGAAGACGGAAAGATGGTAGTTATACTGGGTCTGGAACTTATGGTTGCCTCCAGAGTATTTCCATAAGCTCCTATATTGATCCTTTCTCCATTAGGAGGAGGTTCCTGACTGCAATCATCTTCCGGATCACCAGCATCTATGGCAGGTGAGCTTTCCTGCAAATGATAATCATGATTGGCTGAATTGACAAATAATGGATCACCTTCCAGGTTGTTGCTGCACTCTGGGATATACGCGTTCATCAATGTGACATTTGTATAAGCACTCTGATCCTCATCTAAGTAATGTCCCGAACTGTTGTTGAAAAATAGATTATACTCAACTAAGGAAGGATCACTGTCATAAATAGACCAATTCTTCTCTCGTATTCCATACCCATTTTCTGCGATCACGTTATTTTTTATCCTCCCCTTTGCACCATACTCAAGATGTATACCGCTGGAGTTCCCTATAATTGTGTTGTTCATAATGAACCCATCGTACGAATGATACAGAATCGAAATCCCATGACCATCTGTCTGGCTTATAATGTTATGAGATATAACAGGTGATCCCTCGTGAATCAGCTCATTTAAGACAATTGCCCCACCACTATAATTTGTCATACCACCTTTATTGTTCAAAAACACATTCCCATCGATAACTGGCGATGACTGACCCTCAATATCAACTATCCCACCATAACTGCTGCATGTATTGTTTTCAAATATGTTATTGAGAATTTGAGGTGATCCACCTTCTATCTTTATCCCAGCACCTCCATAAAATGACTTGTTGCCCCTTATGATATTATCTCTTATAATAGGATTAGAACTCTTTAATGAAATACCTCCCCCATCTGAACCATTTCCATTTTTGATCGTTAAGTTGGATATTGTAGTCTGATCACTAATACCATCGCCTGTAAACACAGGGTTCGCAAGTTCTGCATCTACAATAGTCGTCGTTTTGTCTTCACCCTCTATTGAAACACCATTTTTCAAAGTTATGGGAAACATCTCACCCCAGACTCCTCCCATATCAGTGCCATAAGTTCCTGCGGCAACATGTATCGTATGACCGGTTCCCGATACTTGAGCAAGGGCATAAGAGATAGTCTTCCAGGGATTACCTTGAGTTCCATCTCCAGTATCATTGTTACCATTATCAGCATCAACATAATGCTCAGTAGTCTGGTCCTGAGACGAGATATAGGTGAATCCTGAGATCTTCGTTCCGCTCAATCTGTCGTCCATTGTCACGACTACATCTACTGCTCCTGCTGCATGAGCTGGCGTGACACATTCTATCTGATTGTCTGACCAACTGGTATAGGAAGTGGCTTCTGATCCACCAAAAGTCACTCCACCACTACCACGAGAACTGCCGAAATTGGAACCATCGATGGTCACAGATGTGCCACCCGATGTAGAGCCAGATGAGGGGGTCAAACTCGAAATCATAGGCGGGAAACCTTCTATGAACGCAAAGGCATATACATAGCCATCAACAGATCCCAGATAGATGGTGCCATCTGAACCCAAAGCTGGAGAGGACCACACATGGTCTCCTGTCTGATACCTCCACTTCAGAGAACCATCCGGATTAAGAGCATATAAATAGCTATCATACGACCCCACATAGATAGTGCCATCTGAACCCAAAGCTGGAGAGGAATACACCAAGTCCTCTGTCTGATACTTCCACTTCAGAGAACCATCCGGATTAAGAGCATATAAATAGCTATCATACGACCCCACATAGATAGTGCCATCTGAACCCAAAGCTGGAGAGGACCACACCTTACCTCCTGTCTGATAGTCCCACTTTAGCGAACCATCAGGATTAAGAGCATAAAGGTAATCGTCACCAGATCCCACATAGATGGTGCCATCTGAGCCTACTGCGGGAGAGGAATCCACCCAATATCCTGTCTGATACCTCCACTTCAGAGAACCATCCGGGTTAAGAGCATAAACGTGATTGTCCTGCGATCCCACATAGATAGTGCCATCTGAACCCAAAGCTGGAGAGGAACTCACCCAGTATCCTTCTGTCTGATACTTCCACTTCAGGGAACTATCTGGATTAAGAGCATAAACATAGCCATCACCAGATCCCACATAGATGGTGCCATCTGAGCCTACTGCGGGAGAGGAATCCACCCAATATCCTGTCTGATACCTCCACTTCAGAGAACCATCCGGGTTAAGAGCATAAACGTGATTGTCCTGCGATCCCACATAGATAGTGCCATCTGAACCCAAAGCTGGAGAGGAACTCACCCAGTATCCTTCTGTCTGATACTTCCACTTCAGGGAACTATCTGGATTAAGAGCATAAACATAGCCATCACCAGATCCCACATAGATGGTGCCATCTGAGCCTACTGCGGGAGAGGAATCCACATAGTCCCCTGTCTGATATTTCCATTTGAGAGAGTCGGTCTGTGCACCAACGTATGGACTCTGGCCAGTGTGCTGAGCGTTGCCCCGGAACATTGGCCAGGGAGAACCGCCCACCAGTTTGTTTGCATTCACATTGTTTGCATCAACATAATAATCAGTAGCCTGCGCTTGAAAAGCAAATATCAAGCAACATAATGCCAGACAGAAGATCCTTAGAATTCTTCTCATAATCCAGCCCCTCTCGTAGGGAATCCACAGTTCGTATTTGATAACACCAGAAATAATCCAAAAAGAAAGTCGAGCTACCTTTCTGACCCTTCGGCAGCTCGGCTATCATGGCTCATCCTAAACTTACGCTATGAGCTCAAGATCCTATGGCTTTGCGAAACTCCCTTTCGGAAGCTTTGCCTTTCTCGGGATCTCAGAAACAAACTTAATATATGGATTTATAGACATCTGTTCATAGACCTACGCAAACTGTATGCCAAAAGAGAGAAAAACTGGCTATAATCACTATTCTCAGATCATTCTTAACCCTATAAGTATCAAAGAAAGAATACACTTAACAAAATTCACAGACCGTTTAGAAAGTGAGAGTTTATATTTCGATACTATGCATCCACTGGGTAAACCCTTGGGTAATATTACCCAGAACATTACCCACTGCGCAATATTACCCACCAGATTAATTCTTCCGAATTCCATACTTCTTCATCCGGTACCTAAGGTTATCCCGGCTGATCCCCAGATACTGGGCAGCCTTCGTCTGATTCCAGCCTGCACCTTCAAGTGCCCTCTGTATGAGATCTTTCTCCATATCCCATAGAGAACCCTTGACCTTAGGCATTGATCCTGTTTCAATTTGCGGAGATACCCCAAATATCTCTCTGGGCAGATGTTCAGGAACGACGATTTTCTCCCCGCTGATGATTATCGCTCTTTCGATAATATTCTCAAGCTCCCTGATATTACCAGGCCATGAGTAGTTTATGAGAAGATCCAACGCCTCTTTGGACATTCTTTCCACCTTCTTGCCCATCCTAATACTGTACTTCCTTATGAAATGATCCACGAACAATGGTATATCTTCTTTTCTTCTGCGGAGAGGTGGGATGAATATCGGTACTACATTGAGGCGATAGTAAAGGTCCGTCCTAAACACCTTTTCATTGATGGCTTTACTGAGATCTCTGTTCGTGGCTGCGATCACTCTGACGTCAGATCTTATGGTTTTTGCTCCACCTAATCTTTCAAATTCCCTATTCTGAAGAAATCTCAGAAGTTTTACCTGCACTTTCGGAATGATCTCTCCCACCTCATCCAGAAACAGTGTTCCCTTATCAGCCAGTTCAAATCTACCCAACACTCTGGAACCAGCCCCGGTGAAAGCACTCTTTTCGTGGCCGAAAAGCTCGCTTTCCAAAAGGCTTTCTGGAAAAGCCGAACAATCAACACAGATAAACGGTTTATCCCTTCTGGGACTTTGCTTATGGATGGCCCGTGCGATGATCTCTTTGCCCGTTCCCGTTTCACCGCGTAAAAGGACAGTGGCATCACTATCAGCCACTTTGTCAACAAGGCTGAAAATGCTTTTCATTGCTTCGCTCTGCCCTACTACTATTTCTCCTAACTCCAATTCCTTTTTCAATCCCCTATTCTCAAGCCTCAGTTCCTCATAAAGCTTAGCGTTTTCGATCGCTACGGCAGCAAGGTTGGCAAAGATCACAAATATATCGAGATCCCTCTGGGTGAAATTACCATTTATCTTGTTCAGCACTTCCACAACGCCTATTGTATTTCCTTTCACTTTTAACGGGACACAGACAATTGATCTCGTCTCGAATTCCGTTTTCTTATCGACTTCATTTGAAAAATGGGGATTCTGGTAGACATCAGGTGCCAGAATAGATTCCCCAGTTTCAGCGACCCATCCAGCTATCCCCTGACCTATTGGGAACCTTATATCTTTGACTACATCTCCCTTCTCACCAGTAGCTATTTCAAAGAACAGTTCATCTTTCTCCTCATCTATCAGCATCACCGAGCTGGCCTGTGCTCTCATTACCCTCGCTGCTGACTTCATAATCAGCTCAAGCACTTTGTCCAGCTCTAATGTCGAATTGATGAGAGTGCTAGCTTCAATTAGTGCGGGAATGTCAGGATCTTCATACAGATTACTATTCAGTTTTTCCATTGTCAGATAATCTCCTCTTCACTCCGCCGTCTGAACATATTTCAATCCATCCACTTCCACAGTTTCGAAAAAGAAGGGCCCGCTAAGAATTCCTCAGAAAGAATATCAGCGGGCCATAGTCTCTAACACCTCCTAAAAAGGAAGAGTTTCTAAGAAAAACCGAAGTCAAATAACTTATAGCTCTATCATAAAGATACACCTCATTCTTGTCAAGATTTTTCCTTAGAATTGTCCCTATAGCCTTCGGAGATGTCCCACCGGGATGTCTCTACACCGTAACTCAGGAGACACTGGGATGATCTAATCCCCACGCAAGGATTAAAGCTCCCCTCTCCGCGAGCGGAGAGGGGGCGGGGGTGAGGTGGCGGGAACAAGCAAGAAAAGCCTCATAAGAATCACTCAAAGTAGGACTTCATATAACCTCCATAGCCTCTCCCCTTACCCAGCCCCCAAGCCCATTCTCCAGGCGTATGAGGACCCAGTCTTCCGAATACCTCTGGATGTAGACTTTGGTCCCTTCATGGAGGGTGAATATCTTGATGTAATCCTCCGCGGGGCCGCTCATTGCATCTATCTCCTCTGCCATGACCACAGCGGCATCCCCGGGACGGAGGGAGTGCGCACTGAAAGCGAGTAGGGTTCCGGAAAAGATGCATATGACCACGAGGACTATGGCAATAGCTGCTATACGAGTTCCGATCCTCCCCCTGATGATTGCCAGCGACAGCAGAGCTGCAACCGCAAATAGCGCGAAGCTGAAAGCCAGAGCAAGTTCATCCGGAGAGAAAAGATCCCTGAGTAATCTAAGGAAGTAGATCAACGGATTGGTATCGGAAGCCGATGGCTTATCCGACTTCAACATGTTGACGAACTCCAGGTTCGCCAGGATATCTTCATCCCCCGGTGATAGCCTCTTAGCCCTCTCGTAAGCGAGTATGGCTTTCCCTATCTTGCCGAGTCTGAAATAAGCATTCCCCAGGTTGTAGTAGACCCTGCTGTTATGAACCCCCATAGCTGTTATAAGCTCGTATTTCTCAACGGACTCCTGATACCTGCCTTCCCTGTAGAGCCTGTTGCCCTCGTTGTAGAGGGAAGCTGCGCTCTCCTGCGCAGAGATGTTCCTAACGGATATCAATGTCAGAAATAGGAAGGTTATAGTTGCCGTGAGATTTTTCATATTTAGTAAATGCTTTTGTGGCTTCTTGATGCCTGCATCTTTCGGCCCAATGCTCCTCTCTTCTCCGGGCAAGGGTTGAGGTCCTCCTCTCCGCGAGCGGAGAAGGGACGGGACTGAGATTCCAGGAGCAGGTAGCAAAGACTTCACAAAAAACAACCAGCGTTCATACGGTAAATATTGTCTTTCCCTATTGTATAGCGGAGACGTCCCATCTGAATATCCATAAAGTAATCGGGCAACATCGCAAGTCCAATGAGATCCTGAAACAAGTTAAGGGTAACGTTGAAATGATGCTGCCTTCGATAGGTTGTCATGCCGAATTTGTTTCGGCATCTCATAAACGAGGAGTCTCCACACTTTTCCTGCTTGCACAGAGGGGTCGTCAAAATTATCTCGATGGACCAACAGGGGCAGGCTGGAAGCCTGTCCTCACTGAAGGAGATTGTCCAGTTTCTCAATGAGTTTTGAGACATCGGAAAGCAAGGGTTTCATATCCTCGACTGAAGCGCTGCCGGGGGCAAACCTTGCCATATCGCATTGGTTCATCAGTCCGATAAAACCTTCTATATCCTCCTCACCGATCCCTTTTTCCTTCAGTCTTGCAGAGATATCACCTGTGGTCACGCCAGCCGGGGACATATTGAGCTTGTCGCCCATAAATTCAGCTAAAGCCTTGTAGATCTCAGAATGGAAAGCGTGTGAATCCTCACTCTTCACAAACTTAGCTGCATCCTTCAGCTTCCTTTTGGCCTCCTTTTTCGCACGCCGTTTCCTTACATAAACCATATCACTTAAGGCCTTATCCTTCCACCGCCTATAGGCCGCCGCACAGAGAAGCCCTAAGAACGGCACAATCTGAATTCCCCAGAAGATAGGACTGCCGTATAGAAAACCGGTCTGATTCTTGAGTTCAGACGCGTCGGGTTTTATAAACCTTATGTCCTCACCAAGCCGATCTACCTCACCCCTGGCCAGGCTATAGGGCGTAGGCGGCGACGTTCCCTCTCCAGCCGCGACATTGACGTATATAGGTGATGTCCCTGCGACCTTATAGCTTTCGGAATTCGGATCGAAATAGGGAAAGCGGAACGGATCTATGGTCAGTTTCCCGGATTTCTCCGGAATGAGGGCATATTCGAAGACCTTTCTGCCACCGATTATCTCCCCAACCAACTTCTGTTTGGTGCTTACCTTAGGTTCATAGAGCTTGAACCCGTCAAGCTTCGGGACAATCGGGGAACCGATCGTACCGATGTTGCCAAGCCCGTCGATCTCCACCATTAGGGAGACAGCATCGCCCTGCTGCACCTCTCCCTTATCGGTCTCAGCCTTGATCGAATAGCGTCCGACAGCGCCGCCGAAGCCCTCAGGCTTTCCCTTTTCAGGGAGCGGCTTCACTTCTATTTCTATTGGATCGGAACTGAGTGTGGCTACCCCCCTCGGAGAAAAAAATCCCGTACCGTAAGTTATTTTGAGATTTGCCGGATCTATACGATGCTTCCCGGGAGATGTCGGGAAAAGGGCGGTCTTTATCTTCTGCACATCAAAGATCTTCCCATCCAATACCTCTCTCACAGGTAGCTTGTCACTCGATATCTCCTCGGTCCAGAACCCCGAAGTCGACGGGGGTTTGTAGTCGAGATCCAATATGTTCGCAAGTCGGTTGTAGAAAAAAAAGGTGAGTATTATCTGTTCAGAAACGTAGACGCTCTTCTTATCGACCTCGGTCCTGACAAAGGCATTCTTCAGACCCTTACTTGATGCGGAGGTATCATCTTTTCTCCCGGCAGAAGGTGGTGGAGAGGTCTTTCTTCCGGAACTTGGTTTCACATTCACAGTTATTCGGGAAGTGCTGAACTTCTTTTTCCCAACTTTCAGTTCCACAGGATCTATGATGAGCTCTCCAGTCCTCAGCGGCTGCAGGATATAGGTATAAGTATTGACAGAGGAGATTGCGTTGTTCATCATCGAGATATTGGTCGAGGTATAGGTGGATAGCAAATCGAAGTCTGAAAGCGGGGGCAGCTTGGGCTGAGGCAACGCGCCACCTCCCGAGCTGGAAATGGAAACCGTAAGCGTCAGGTTCTCATCGACTGTAAGTTCCTCCTTATCTACAGAGGCTGAAATCCTCGTATCCTCCTGTGCATGTACGTTACAGGCGGCTACGAGGACAATAATCAGGGATAATATGCTACCAATCCTTCTCAACATGTATTTTCCCTCCCCTGAAGCGGCGCAAGTTCACCATGTTTTTTTCTTTCTCATCAAGCGCCTTCAGGAGCATCCTGGCATATTCTTCGGACATCTCTCCCTCTTCCTGCTTCTCCTCCCCCTGCTGGGACTCCATCTCCCTTTCTTTCTCATCCCGAGCACCCTGTTGATCTTCTTTACCTTTCTCTCCCTTGGAGCTTTCATCTCCCTCTTGTTCCTTACCTTCTCCGCTGCGGGAACTATCCTGGGCCATATCCTTCAGCATTGACTTGGCGAACTCAAGGTTGAATTTGGCATCCATATCCCAGGGTGTAACTCTCAGTGCCTCCGTGTAAGAATCGATAGACCCCTGGATATCACCTTGTTTGAAGCGGGAGTTTCCCACATTGTAATGTGCCTTTCCTCTGAGAAGCGTATCCTTTCCGGCCGTCGAGATCGCCCTCATATATTCATCCACAGCCTTATCATACTCACCCTTTTTATAGAGGGTGTTTCCGACATTGAAATGTATCTCGGGAGAATCGGGGGCATCGACCTCGGCATCCCTGTAAAGCTTTAGCGCTTCGTCGTAACTCCCTTCGCTGTAGTGTCTGTTTCCATCGTTGATTTTACCGGATATCGGCCAGGTCCATCCCACCGTCACCGGAAGAAGCATCAGGATGATTACAAATATCAGATTCATACGGATCTACCCCTCCACTCCTCTCTATGTTTTCTCCTTTCGGGAATGAATGACTCGATAAGAAAGAGGATCACAGCCGGAAAGAGGAAATACTGGAACCGATCCTCCATCTTCGAGAACTCTTTCGAGCTGATTTCCCTTTTTTCCATTTCAGATATAACATCGTAGAGCTTCTCAATCTCTCTGCCCTTGCCGGAGCATACGTAGTAGGCACCACCGGTGATATCTGCTATCCTCTTCAAGAGCACCTCGTTCATCCTCGATCTTACCAGTTTTCCGCTCCTATCCTTCTTATATCCGACTAAGTTTCCCGATTCATCCCTCAAGGGTATCAGCTCTCCCGAAGGGTTCCCGATCGCGAGCGTGTAAACTCTGATCTTTCTATCGGCCAGACCTTCAGCCGATTTTATCGGGTCCGCTACCGTATCCTCTCCATCGGTAAGGATCACAACGACCTTATAATCTCCGCTTTCCTCTCCGAAAATACCCGCAGCGGTTTCCAGGGCCTCCCCGATGGCGGTGCCCTGAGCAGATATCGCATCGGGGGCGAGGGAGTCGAGAAAGAACTTCGCTGCGCTGTAGTCAATTGTAAGAGGGCACTGCACAAAAGCCTTTCCCGCGAAAGCCACTATCCCGATCCTGTCCCCGTCGAGATTATCTATGAAGGATGTGAGCTCATTTTTCGCGTATTCAAGGCGGCTCGGTTTTATGTCCTCGGCAAGCATACTGAGGGATATATCCAGTGCGATTACAACATCAAGCCCTTCCCTTTTAACTATCTCCATCTTCCTTCCGAATTGAGGTCTTGCAGCGGCAGCGAAAGCGAAGGAAATCGCTGAAATCAGGAGGACCGCCTTGAGCTTTTCCACAGGTCGGCTTGCCGAGGGCGACATCCTTCTCAGGAGGACCGGGTTGCCGAATTTCTTCATAGCTTTATCTTTTCTGGCAAAGACAAAGATGTAAAAGACTATCAGGATAGGTATTCCCCAGAGGAGGTGAATAAGCTCCGGGACCGCGAATTTCATGGTATCCTCCTGAAAGCTGTGTTGCCAAGGATCACCCCGAGGAGCATGAAGGCAAGGCCAGGAACAAGGAAGTACTCAAACATCTCGGAATATCTCATATACTCCTTCGATTCGATTTTGGTTTTTTCCAGCTCGCCTATCTCATCAAACACACCCTTGAGGGTGAGCGGATCGATAGCCCTGAAGAATTTTCCACCGGTTATGTCAGCTATTTTGCTGAGACTTTCTTCGTCCACTTCCGATTCTATAGTCACGTATCTCCCACCGGGAACATCATCCAGCTTTATAAAAGCCTGTCCTTCCTTCCCCTCACCTATCGTATAGATCTTGACACCTACAGCCTTTGCAGCTTTAGCCGCAGTTATGGGATCTATCTCACCCATATTGTTAACTCCGTCGGTCAGAAGTACTATGACCTTGCTCTTGGCATCCGATCTCAGGAGACGGTTGGTCGCCACGGCCATGGCTGTGCCTATTGCCGTTCCGTCCCCGAGCATCCCCGCCTTTATGTCATCGAGGAAAGAGGTCAGGACATCGTAATCAAGGGTAAGCGGGCAATGCGTGGCAGCCTGAGCGGCAAAGATCACAAGCCCCAGCCGGTCGCTCTCGCGGCCGTTTATGAAATCCCTCACCACCTTCTTACAGATCTCCAGTCGGTTCTCCGTTCCGAAGTCTATAGCCCTCATGCTCGGTGAGACATCGAGTGTCAGGATTATATCTACGCCTTCTGCCGATACCTCTTTTGCCCGTATACCGGACTGGGGTCTCGCGAGGGCTATTATGATGAGGGAAATGCCTATGAGTTTAAGGGCGGATGGCACATGCCGTAGCTTGACCCTGAGCGAAACCCCGATTTTTCCCATGAGTCTGAGGTCCGAGAACCTCATCCCTCCTCTGATGAAATATCTCCCGGATATGTAGAGATATACAAAAAGAGGTACCGCAACAAGAAAGATCAAAAAATAGGGATTGTGAAATCTGATCATCCGTACTCCCGGCGGAGATAATAAACCAAGCTTTCAGCCATCAGCACTCAGCTCTCAGGGTTTGGCTGACTGCCGATAGCTGACCATGAATGCTTGTAAGACGAGATCCAATTGTGGCTATTTCTTAAGGTATTACACGTTCTCCTTATTACCTACAGTTTTAAGTGGTCTACTATAATAGGATCCTCCTGAAGCCTCTATTATATCCCTGGCTCTGTCGACAGCGGTTTTCGCGACCTCGAGAGACGGGACATATTTGGCGAATTTGACGAGATCGCATTCCGTAAGGAAGTCCCTGGTTATCTTCAGGATATCACCGGAGACATTCCTATCCTCCAGCCTGAGACAGACCTCATAAGTGGTTTTCTCCATAGCATCGATCCGATATCTCGATCCGATATATCTCCTGAGCAAATCGGATATGATGACATAGAACTCCTTGTATTTCCCCTTTTCAAGGAGTCCGAGCTTAGTGATTTTCTCAAGTTCCGCCAGGTAATCAACAGGCTCGGGCAGGGGCTCAGGGGCAGCTTCGGCCACAGGCTTTGCCTTCTTCCTCCTTATAATGAAGAAGAGAGCCAAAGCAACAAGTCCCAGAACGAGAACTACCGGAACGACCACCTTCCAGAGGTCCGATCTGAGACCTATCGGGGGCTTTACGTCTTTTATATCCTTTGCGTCCGGGGGTAGAACGCTCCCGATCTTCACCTTGACTGAATCGGAGAGAACGTAGCCGGAATCTCCCTGAGCGGTCACGAAACTCGCCAGTGCAGGAGGTATGACATATATCCCGGTATCGTAGGCAGCGATGACATAGCTGAGCTCCTCTGATATGATCCCCGCCTTCCCGGAGTCCAACCTCTTCCTGTTGAAGTTTCTTACCTCGAACTCCTCCAGACTCACATCTACCTGAGGTTCAGGGAGATCGGCACTGTAGCTTAGGTCAATGAGGTAGGTTATCGAATCACCCACTGTGGGCGAATCCCCATCCACACTTGACCGGATCGAAAGCAGATTTTCGGAAGTAGCCGAGGAAATGGCAATCAGAGCCCCAGCACATATAATCGGGAGAAATTTCCTGAGTTTCTCTGCTGAGATCATTTGGAAGATGTTTCTGTCTCAAGTTCCTTTTCTTGGCTCTTATCTATAAGATCATCTAAGGTAAAGGTAAGATCATCTGCTAACCTTGACCGCACGCGGTATACAGTATCCTTCAAGTTAGTTTTCGCATAGACGGATGTGTTGATCTTCTTTCCGATCATAATCTCCGCGGCGATATCGCCTTTTTCCCAGAACTTGACGCGTATCTCCGGCCTGTCGAGCCCATAAGGTTTCAGGGTCTTGGGATGTTCCGAGATGAATTCTTGTGCTTCCTCTGACAGGAGCTTCGCCATCATCCTGCCAAGTTTCGGGCTTCTTGCGGGTTCGACAACCGGTGCCGTTATTCGCCAGTCGCCACCGGGGTTTTTCTGACAGACTATAAGGCTATCGGGGTAGAATATCTCTATTTTATCTATTTCGCTCCTGCTAAACTCGATTACATTCTTGTTCCTGAAATCATAGGAGCTGATATCCATAAACTTCACGAAAGATGAATCAGCTTTAATCACCTGGGATTTATCAACATCCTTGGCATAGAGAAGTCCATCGGGAGCCCTGTCACCTATTATCAGGCTCTTCTTGGCCATCTCATCTCCGCTCCAGAGGGAGACCTTCAGGTACGGCCTGTGCAATCCATATTTTGCAAGGCTCTTAGGAGCTTCATCAATGAACTCCTTTGCCTTTCCGTCTTTTAGTCTGATAAGGAAATTGTCGATCTTTCCCTTGTCCCCCTTGTCCTCGACGGGTTTCTCCATCAGCCAGGTCCCGTCAGCATCCTTAGAGCAGACCACAGGCGACACCCTTTTCTTCTCCACCTCGATTTTCCTGACTTCTTTCGTGTCGAATGCGAGGACTCGCTTATCGCGCAGATCATAGAGGTTCTTTCTCAGTCTGTCCGCATAGACAGAGCCTATCATTAGTACCTTGTCCAAACCACTTCTTGTGGCGAAGGTCCCTCCTCCCGTGACGGAATCATCCCCCATGAACAGCGTATCCTGTGGCACACCTTTCAGCTTGAAAGTAGCCTTAACCTTCGGTCTATCAAGTCCGAAATCGATGAGGTTTGCTATACTATCGGCCACCGTCCTGCTTATAGTGACATCGTTAAAAACCCTGATAACACCCTTACAGACGCCGTCATCGGCCCTGAGCTTCTTGGGAGATTCTATCACCCACTCATCGTTCTCCCCTTTCCTGACCGTGAAGGTTCTTCCAGAGTGTTCGAGGGTAAACTCATCAGCTTCATCCTCGTTGAAGGAGAAAAGTTTCTTCTCCTTCTCCTCCAACTCCTTTCTTTTCTCACCACCCTTTATTTCATAGAGGTATATGAAAGTTCCCAGTGCCAGGAACACCAATGCCACTATGGCTGTGATTTTATAGCTCTTCATAAAACCTCCGATAGATTTTAGCTACTTCCTCCTCCACCATATGCCGAGGCCTGATAAAAGTATAACTGCCGGAAATATCACCCATGTGAACCAGAGTATCCCCCTCCCCTGTCTTCTCGTAAGCATAACGGGATTGTATCCCGGGAGCTTGGGACGTATCGTTATGAGGGCCTCTTCTTCCGCGAGCCATGCCATGGCATTCATAAAAAGGTCACCGTTTCCCTGCATATAGAACAGTTTGTTGCTGGCAAAATCGGCGTCCCCGAAAACGACGATCTTAGTCTTTATGCCCTCTTCCTCGCTCGGGAGATTATCTGCAACAGCAGGGTTTTTAGGTTTTGCCTCTACGGCGGCAGCTATAGATATGGGACCGATTTTGTCCTCAACCGGGTTGAATTCAGGTTTTTTCCCCTGGACCTTCAGAGGCGTAAGGTCAGTTTCAGCCCAGCTTCTGTCACTTGTCTTCACAAGCTCCCTGCCGTGGATGTCAGGTCCTCTGTCCTTATCGAGCGAGACAGATCTGACCAGCGGGTAAAGGGTCATAATGCCCTGCTTGTGTTTCTCTGTGATTTCGTGGACACCGTAGTCAACTGCTATAGGCATCGAATAATCGCTTATCCCGAGGAGCTGTCTTACAGGGCTTACGTCCACTATGAAATCATCACCTATTATGAAGTCCCATTCTTCGAGCATACCTTCGAGTCCGCTGTTGACACCTGGTTCGAAGGAGAACATTGCCTTTCCGCCGTCCTCCAGATACTTCCTTACAGCATCTATTTCGACATCTAAGAACGGGGTTATGGGATTTACCACCAAGAGCACGGAGCAATCCTGCGGAACCCTCCCCTCCCTCGCTAAGACGACCTGATCGACATCGTAGTTACTTTCCTTAAGCTTATCGGTAGCTATCTTATAGCCATCTTCGGCTATTACTTTCATCTCTCTCTCACCGTGGCCGGTAGTGAAGTAGATTTTCTTGTTTACATCACGGGTTACCTTCATTATGGCGCTTGTAAGCTCCTTCTCGCCCGGATTCACCGTGTGGGTTATCCTTTCCTCCTTGCCACCGCTCTCGACCACCACGGTGCCAGGCATGAGTCTGCCCCCTATGGCATAGCGCTTGGCCATCACGGGATTTTTGTCGGGGTCTATGGGATCGTGTTTGATTTTATCGGTGTAGTAACTGTACTCTTTTATAATGTTTTTAAGGCTTTTCTCCTCACCTCTCTGCCTCTCGCCGTAGAAGGATATGATCCTGACTTCTTTTTCCAGACCTTTCAGTACTTTTACGGTCTGGTCGGAGAAGCTATGGAGTTTGTTCTCAGTAAGGTCGGATCTCAGGTGATGTCTTGAGGACACGAAATTTATGGCAAACAATATACCGAGAACGAGAACGATCAGTATAGCCGCATTCGATCCGTAGCGGGCCGAGCGCCTGCGCAAAAACTCTCTCACCATATCATTCCTCACAACAAGGAATGCGAGAATAAGTGCCAGTCCCACGATAACAAGGGATGCCGAAATAAATTTGGATAACATTATAGAATAGGACATACCCCCGGCTACAAGCACCACCAGTCCAACTGGCCCAGCAATTGTCATTATCTTTTTAAACATAGCTATCTCCTCCACTTCCGAGATTCAACAGATACACATGTAAGGAAAAGCCAGAAGAATATGAAACTCAGATAGAAAACTACATCCTTTGTATCTATAACTCCCCTGAGAAAATCCTCAGTGTGACTGTTGATCCATACATATGAGAGTACCGCTCCGAGCGTGGGTCCTGCGTAGCTGGATATCCATCCTATCACCCAAAAGAGGAGGAGTGCGCAGAACGCTATTGCAACAGCTATTATCTGGTTTTCGGTAAGTGAGGAAGCGAATATACCCACAGATATGAAAGCCGCTCCCATAAGTGCTATACCGAGGTAAGACGAGAGTATCGGACCCCAGTCAGGGTTTCCGTACATCTCGAGTATTATGAAGTAAACGATCGTAAGGGCGAGGATCGCGGCGTAGAGGACAAAGCAGGCAAGGAACTTGCCCAGGAGGGTCTGCACTGTAGTAACGGGCGATGTCAAGAGAAGCTCTATGGTACCAAGCTTCCTCTCCTCAGCATAGAGCCTCATGGTTAGCATGGGGATTATGAAGAGAGATATGAACCCGAGGACGCTGAAGAGGGGAGCTACTGCCCTCAGGTTAACGTTGAGGTAGGGCATGTATCCGCCGTACATGCCGGCCTGCTGCTGGTATGCCAGGACGTTATTTACAAAGTCGATCAGGAAAGTATAGAAGAAATAGCTTGTGAAGACCATAAATACGGCGGCCATTATATAGCCTACAGGTGAGACAAGATATGATTTCATCTCCTTCGAGAAGATAGCGCTCAGGTTCCTCATTGTGCTTGCACCTCCTCTTCTACCGTTGTGATATGCAGGAAGATCTCCTCTAAGCTCATCCCCACTGGCCGTATTTCCAGAAGCTCAAAGTTGTTTCCGACTATCTTGGCAGAGAGCTGGGATCTTACATCAGCAGAGCTTTCGACGTAGTAACCATCACCTTCACCTTTAACATCAACATTTATAACTTCAGGGATCTCCTCTATGCTCCTTACAACCTCATTCGGAGGCCCATTTACATCGAGGAAAACCCTCTTGTTCCCGCTGAATCTGGTGTTCAAATTCTCCGGTGTATCCACAGCGGCTATCTTCCCTTTGTTTATTATCGCCACCCGCTGGCAGGTCACACTCACTTCAGGGAGTATGTGGGTGGAAAGTATCACCGTGTGGTCACCGGCGAGGTTTTTAATGAGGTCCCTGACCTCTATTATCTGTCTTGGGTCCAGTCCTATCGTCGGCTCGTCAAGTATAACCACATCCGGGTTGTGTATCAGAGCCTGAGCGACTCCCACTCTCTGCCTGTAACCTTTCGAAAGCTTGGAAATCAGGTCTTTCTCCACCTCCTCAAGCCCGCATCGTTCCATCACGTAACCTATACGTGATCCCTTCTCCTTATCGTCTACACCCTTTATTTTAGAGACGAAATTGAGGTAACTATCGACCGTCATATCGGTGTAGAGCGGGGGATGCTCCGGCAGGTATCCGATCCTCCTGCGGACCTCAAGGGAATCTCCAACTACGTCGTATCCGCCCACTCTGGCGGTTCCCTTGGAAGGCGGCATATAGCAGGTCAATATCCTCATCGTAGTTGTTTTCCCGGCTCCGTTAGGACCCAGAAACCCAAGGACCTCCCCTTTCTCAACTGTGAATGAGATATCATCAACGGCAAGGAAATTGCCATAATACTTGCTCACATGGTCAACCTCAATCAAAGCTGCACCTCCTTTTAGACAATAAGCGCTCAGCCATCAGCTCTCAGCTTTTGGCTGATTGCTGTTATGTAAAAAGTCAAGGATTTTATTGATCTTCGCGTTTTTA
>CAZTBA010000054.1:0-20401 GCA_964611725.1 uncultured bacterium | reverse complement strand
CCTTTGGCTATTTCATTCTATAGATCTTTCCATTAACTGCGTAACTCCTGTTATTAACCTTCATAGATCCCCGCACTACCGAAAATAATGAATCATCATCATTCTGCCTTAGCTTATTCACAAGGCACAGTCCACACCGCCACCTCCAGAGCTGGCAGGTCGAAGGTTACATGGATTGTGCCATCCTGTAACAACTCCCCTGCAGGCGATGCGGTGCCATCCTGCCGGAACAATGTGCCATTTTTTGCACCATGGTGACCCAGCGCACCCACATCTAACGTCACTCGCACCGTACGTAATTGGTTCGTGACATCGGCCATGATGACTCCCACTCCCTTTGCCCCTTCATAGACATAGGCCATTGTATTCTCAATCGTCAGGCCACAGGTATCCCGAAAACGGGCCAGTGCAGTATAGCCCGCACAACGTTTCCTTAATGCGGCTAATTGTTCAACCCGCCGGCCGAATTCCGGATATGCTTTCAGAGTCTTCTCAAGTTCAAAGGTAGTCAGTGCAATGAGGAATCCCATCGCAAACGCCCGGTTCAGGACCTCAGGCTGCCGGTCCACTACCCAGCAATGCAGCGTCTCCGGCAACGTGTAGCGCATGACCTCCGGTGCCAGATTGGCCCAGGCCCAGCACCAGGATACATCCATATGCCTCAGTCCGAACACATCTATGTTTTCGCCCAAAACATATGCCTCGGCATCGCGTTTCTTTATTATATCTACTGCTTCTGAGAACCACTCGATGGCGGCCTCGTGGGTATCATCGGGCGATCGGTGTCCGTGATTTCCTGCAAAACATGGGTTCTGGTCAAATGTCTGGTCTATGAATAGGGAGGTGAAACCCAGTTCCAGTGTCCGGCGAACCAGGTTCAGAGCGCGGCGGCGAAACGCTTCGGACTTCTGGCATAGTGCCCTGCCGTCCCGGGACAGGTATTTAGTCCGGAAAGCCGCATGGCTATAGCTGCAATTGCTCCACTCCTCTCTGCGACCGGTGTGCCGAAGATCGTGCGCTGGACCTGCTCTTCACCGATCTCCCGGTAGAGTTTTGAGTTGCCCCGGATCAGGCGAAAATTCACCAAAGTGGACACATTTACCCCTAACCTCTTGGCCTCTGCCAGCCCCTTCCGTAAGTGGTCCAGGTTCTGTGAGCTGTCAAACTCTTCCCAGAAATCGCCCTCGTCAGGCCGCAGGTAGACCCCCGCTATCGGGTCCCAGATGCACAGGTCTTCTACCCCAAATTCCAGGCCTTCACGAGCGAGTTCAGGTATATCACTGAATCTTCGAAGCGGCTTCCCGTCGAAACCGCGGGTCTGGATCGTCTGGAATCCGATTTTGGTTCGCAGCCGCTCCGGAACAGTCGGCGCCTTCCACCATGTATCCGCCCATGTCCGGAATCTATCGGCGGTAATGTGCCAGTCTCCGTGATGAATCCCTATCCCGATAAGCGGCGAACGCCAGTTTTCCTGAGGGCGTGTGAATGGGAAATGAACCCAGGACCAGCTCAAGGACAGCCCATCCGGCTCCGGATCCAGGTTTTCTATAACCATACCTCCCAGGTTGGGACGTTCCTGATAGCAGATATAGGATAGACCGCAATCTCCACCTGAGAGATCGAAGAAGGGCAGGAGCGTGGCGACAGTGTAGGCATAGAATTCCCGTCTTCTGGAGCCAGCCAGATTGTAGGCGAATGTCTCAGGTTTGTCGGGATAGAGTTTCACGGGAACGCATCCGCAATACGCCTTGTCCTGCTCGGGTCCGGCTAACCCCGTCCAACCAGCGACCCAGGGAAAACGGATCTCATGTAGGCGATCGGTGCCGTTGTTAGTCAGCTCCAATCCGAACAATGCCTCGGGACTGTCCTCTGGCAGCCGGATCCGAACCTTTACGGATACGTCCACAGGGCCGTCGACTGAACGCAGTCGATCGTAACAGATAGACAAGGTTTGACCGTTGCACTCAAACCCCGGAGGGTCTGCCTCATGGGAATCTGCGAATCTGGACTGCCATACCGCATTCGGGCAGATCACTCGAAAAAGCCTGCTATGTGATTTATCGCTGAGATACCTCTTTGCTCCGATTCGATCTTCGATTTGAACAAGGCTTCCGGTCCTGCGGTCAAATTCGAATTTGACCAGGTGGTTGGAGAGCTCAACTGTGTCCATAAAACCCGGGCTGTTCCCCATTTCGACCCCCTTTGGCAACGCTATTTGATAGATACTTATGGGAATTCCCATTGGACTCGAAAATATATGGAAGCAAAGGAAAATATGTCAAGCATGATCTGTCGCAAATAACTTAAGCCGTTGGATTTGCTTGTTGACAGGTCCTTCCTTTGTTTTTATCTTTCGAACAGTTCCTGACGGTAGAGGCCGAGATTATAGGATTGAGGAAATGAGCATTTATTCTGGGTTGAGTTCGCTATCCTTTATGGGAGTTTTCAGATACCCTGTTCTGCTGGAAGATTTGGAACGGGGTTTTTTCATTTCCGTGAGAAGGGGGTGACGGAGGATGAAATTCGGATTCAGTTTGAGATTTTTCGGATTAGTTTGTTTGATCATGATTTTCGAAGGATGTATTTACTACGAGGAGGAGCTGTGGCTCAACAGAGATGGATCTGGCAGAATTGATTTTGAAATGTCAATATCGGAGCCACTTGCGACTTTGATGGCGAAAAGTAAAGAAGAACCTTGGATATCTCCGGAAGATTTCGAGGAGAAGTTGAGAGAAGCTAATGGTATTGTAGTTAAAGATATTAGAACGTACACGAAAGCGGGAAATCGGGTCATCTCGGCATCCTTCAAATTTAAAGATCAGCAATCGCTCATGGGCCTCAGCTCCGATCTGGACAAGTTTGACTTTTTAGGCACGGTCTCGATCGAAAAGAATAGCGCAGGAAACTTGCTCTTCAAGCGCACTATTGTCGAAACGGAGGCTGAGGAAGAGGATATCTCCATCGAGGAATGGATGCAAGCTTATACCTGGAAATATGTAGTTCACTTTCCCGATAAGGTGCTGAAGGCAAATGTTGCTGATGAACATATTGATGATGAGGCTAACACCGTTACCTGGGAATTTCCCTTTGTCTCGTTAATGAAAAATTATCCCGTAGCCATGGAGGCAACTATAGAAAAACCAGGCTCCTCAATCTATTACCTGATTGGAGGTGGGATTATCGCTATCGCTATTATAACCCTGGCCTTATAAACTTGAACATTTTTGAGCGGGTCAGGGAAGCCATGATTGGAAATCTTCCGCAATTCATTCAGTATGTCTAAACCCAGGTACACCAAGTTTACCCGGAGTTATGCGAAATGAAAATCGCGATCATTTATCACTCGGAATCGGGGAACACCGAAAAGATGGCCGAACTCGTGAGGGAAGGTTGTCTTAAGGTTCGTGGTATTGAGGCAAGATGCATGCCCATCGAAGATGTCGATAAAGCATATTTGGTCGAATCGAAAGCTGTTATTTTGGGATCGCCCACATACGAGGGTACTTGTAGCTGGCAGATGAAGAGGTACCTCGATACTGGCCCAAAAGGATTAGCCGGTAAGTTGGGTGGGGTGTTCGTATCCCAGAACTGGCCCGGAGGCGGAGGAGCCAGCTTCGCAGAGATGACCATCATTGCCGGTATGCTCGTCCTTGGGATGATAATATACTCGGGTGGAATATCTGTCGGAATGCCATATCTCCACTTTGGGGCGGTATCAAGAAAGGCTCCGCAGAAAGACCTGTATCGTGACAGATGTATCAAGCTCGGAGAGAATATCGCGATGAAGGCCGTAGAATTATTTGGGTAAAAATCCGTATCCAGGATAAATTCTCGAATTCTATAATTCGGAACACAAGTTTCATATACAACGTTTAACAAATGACAGCATTGATCTATGGAGATATGATAATACAACCACAATAAGTTGGTAAGTTTTGGAGCGAAGGACTGTCATGTTTAAAACATCGAGTCTCCTATCCGTATTTTGTATCTGCATCGCACTTTTGGGATGCACGGAAAATCCGGTTTCATCCAAACCTCCGCGCGAGCTGAGGGTAGCCGAAAAACGGTTGATCGAGTCAGATAACAGATTCGGCATCAAACTCTTCAGGGAGATCAATATCCAGGAAGAGAAAGGTAAAAATATCTTCATCTCCCCTTTGAGTGTCTCGATGGCACTCGGAATGACCTACAACGGTACTGATGAAAGCACCAAAGAGGCGATGGAGAAAACCCTCGAGCTCTCCGGTCTGGCGGTCCAAGAAATCAATGAATCCTACAAAGACTTGATAGAGTTATTAACCGGACTGGACCGTAAGGTAAAATTCCAGATCGCCAATTCGATCTGGTACCGTCAGAGCTGGTCCTTTGAAGAGGAATTCATCAATCTCTGTAAGGCATATTTCAATGCGGAGGTAAGCGGATTGGATTTCAACGATCCAGGCGCTTCAGAAATAATAAATAGCTGGGTTGACAGGAATACCAACGGGAAGATCGAGAAGATCGTGGATGACGTTATCGATCCCTACACTGTGATGTTTCTCATCAATGCGATATATTTCAAAGGCACCTGGACTTACGAATTTGATAAGAAACTCACGAGCGATGATCAGTTTAACCTGCCTGATGGTTCTAAAAGTCCCTGCAAGATGATGGTTCAGGAGGGTGATTTCCAGTATTTTGAAACCGATGATTTTCAAGCCATCGATCTACCTTATGGTGATGAGAGATTCAGCATGACGATCTTTCTTCCGAAGCCGCAGGTTGATGTGGACTATCTGGTGAAGCAGTTGGACCAGGAGAGTTGGGATCATTGGATAAACAGCTTCTCCAAGCGTTCGGTAAAACTCTTCTTCCCGAAGTTTGCACTCAAATACGAGATAAAGTTAAACGATGTTTTGAAAGCTCTGGGAATGGAAATCGCTTTTGATCCTTATCAAGCTGATTTTACTAAAATGTATGAGGGCCCTGAGAATTTGTATATCAGCAAAGTCAAGCACAAGACATTTGTAAAAGTGGACGAAGAAGGAACCGAAGCCGCAGCAGCTACCTCTGTAGGAATAGTGCCAACATCTATTGAACCCTATGTTCTTATAATGCGTGTTGACCGGCCTTTTGTATTTGCGATCCGGGAAAATTACTCTCAGACAATACTTTTTATCGGAAAGATCGTAGAACCGAGCTTGGAGTAAGATTCGAAGATTTGGTATTGCTTTTTCAGGTGTTTATCTGTAGAGACGCCTCGCTGAGGCGTCTCCTTCCACTTTTCGATCTTCACTAAGAGCCTATCCGAACCCTACGCTTTCGCCCCTTATGGTTTCCTGCTTCCTCCATAATCTTGTTATGACGCCGGACGTCCACCAGGAAGAGGCTTGGGAAGGGGTTTCGGATAGGCTCTAAAGATCGGGCTTACTTATTCACATTTTCACAAGGAATTTTGAACGGATCGCCTATTCCGTCAAATTTGGTTTTTTGAAACTTGTTGCTTACGTAATCCTGCTGAAACGTAACGTTTTGCCAAACCGTGCATGTGCCATCGCTATTCTTTACGGCGATTGCGGCCCTGATATATCTGTGCAGAATTATTCCGGTAAGCTGGTTTCTCCGTATCATCCAATCGGGATCGATGATTACAATGCGCAAAACCTCCCCTTTAACTCTATCTTTGTAGGTTTGCGAACCTTTGAAAGCCTTAACCATCTCAGCTTCGAGCTTTTTATCGGAAAGCGCGGATTTTGGCATTACAGCATCTTTCGTTTTTGCGTTGGATGCCGATTCGTTCAGCTCATCGGATATTTTACTGTAAACTGCGTAATCCTTCCCTTTAATTACGAACTTACCTTCCGAAACAACATTGTAATTACACTTCAGTTTAACAATAATCGTATGCTCGCCAGCTTCCAGCTTGCCCATTCGCTCAGCGAATTTTACTGGTCCGTAAAACTTGGGCCCGAACTTCTTATAAACCAATTCCTTGCTGCCGTATGCAGTCATTTGGTTTGCTTCCGGGATAATATCGAGCGGAAGATAATTCTTCCGAAGGGCGTCCCCCGAGACCTGTAATGCGCTCGTCTCTAACTGCATTTCGCTCGGTTGTTGATAATCGTATAACGGTGCCTTTAGTTCGTAAATAAACACTTCCACCGGAACGCTTTTTGCCGACTCTTTTCCGATCATTCCCAAAATGCTTTTCTCGAAAAACGCTAACGCATAGATGCGGTCGCCCGATTGAAATTGAGTTGTTAATTCGGCCGGACTCGAAGGATTGATCAATTTCTTTGAGAAGATGATCTCACCACTCTTTTGGGCCAATGCGTTCATGGAACTTAAACAGAGAATAGCTGAAAGAATCAAAGTCGACTTGAGTCTCATTTTAGCTCCTTTCTTTGTGACAATGGAAACTACACCACAGCGTTTCACGATATGCCGATTCTTACATATAATCGACATAGGTAGACCATCACTGGCTTTCCCTGTCACACCACAGTACGTACAGGTCACGTATACGGCGGTTCGGCTGAGATGATCCTCTCGGACGGACTGTCAAGGGGAAAGTAAGAATACCCACTCCAATTAGATCTGGATCAGGTTTTGTCTTTTTCAACCACCTCCTTTACCGGGTTAGAAACAGGTTTGGGAACGCTTCCGGCACGACGCTTATCCTTGAGTCGATACGACCAGCCTTTGATATTGATAGTATGAGAGTGCTGGAGCAAGCGATCAAGGATTGCCGAAGCGCCGCGAAGGATGTTCCGGTCGAATCCTTTGTTAGACAATCCTGTATCAGATTGCAGGCAGAACGTAATGCCGTTTTTTATCATATTTGCCTGCATGGATATTGGCAGTTATCCTCAAACTGTTGGCGTCAGCCTAGCGTCCCACGCACCCAGGGGGTCTCCGTCGTACTTCAACCAGCGGTCCATCCAGCTAAGCATGGACTCGCGTGATAAATCGGGGATGAAGTGGCCGTCGCCGAAAACGAGAAAGGCGTGGGCCTGTTCGCCCCCTAACAGCCGGTAAAGTTCGTGAAGTTTCAGGTGAAGCATCACACGATGACTCTGGCCAGTTGGATCGCCATCGTTCAAAGCGAAACGTTCCAGAAGGGGCCGAGGTGCAATGAGCGCCATCATTTCGTGGAAATCACACTGGACCCTGCGGCCTGCCAGGAAGTCTTTGCGGAGTTGCGGAAAATAGACATACCAATGGTCGCGGGACCAGTGCAGTGGCTCAGGGTTCTCGCGGAAGGTTGATCCGGAACAACTGGGTGTAGCGCAACGGATGCGATCGTCATAGGCCGCCAGCCAGATGCTGCCGTGGCCACCCAGAGAATGGCCTGTCACACCCAAACGTGCGGCGTCAACTTCGGGGCGTGCGGCCAATACCGAGCATGCAATGCGACTGTCATAAATATATTTGCCAACCGCGGACCAGGTAGGGTGCTTGCGGTAAAAAGCTGTTGTGTCGTAGGGGCCCTCCCGAGGTATACGAGCGGCCGCGCAGAAGTGTTCCGGGGAAATGGTCACATAACCTCGGCGAACAAGCTGGCGGGCGTAATCCTTCCCCTCCACGGATCCTTTATCTGCGTGCGGATCACCCGGCTCCGGTGGCAGCCCCAACGTTCGACGCGCACCCCAATTGGTGGTCCCGTGCAGGCACACAATGCCTGGAAATCCGCCTCCGGGCACCGGGCTACCGGGAACCGCGACGTATGCGTGTGCTCGTTCATCGGCTTCAACCTGGTAACTGATATATTGGATGCGGAAGTCGCCGCCGTCCCACTCGCGTTCGACTTCAACCAGAAGGTCATGGGGTGGTTCGGGCGCGGCTTCATCACGTATCAGCGTGAGAAAACGGCTCTTGATGGACTGACGCTTCTTCTCCCAAGTTTCAGGCGAATCAATCCCTTCAAGCAGATCGTCCCAACTCGTCTGTATAGGTGTAGGAGTCCATGACGGATTCTGCGTAGATGAACGAGATATCGACATCTTTACTCCTTAGTCTGACGTTGAAGCTCACTTTCGCTTCCTTTCGCAGTTCTAAGAATATAGCAGACAACCTTTCTTGAAAGCAATTCCCATCAATTTCATGCCTCACTGGCAGCGTCAAGTGGAGCGAATATTAGGCAATTTTCTGAGATAGTAACCTCTTGTCCAATTCAAGGGTGTAAGACAGAATTGTCTTAATATCAATCTTTTCCGAAGCGTCAAGAATTTCAATGCCCACAATCTTGCCTTCAGAAGTTGTATCTAAATTAACACCTTCTGAAATCTCTATAACCCCTTCTGGCACCTTATTCCCCAACTTTATATACAGAGCATCTACTTTGTTATCATAATATACTCTCATTTCCTTCTCCCTTTCTTAAGAAGGTAATTTGTTATTACTGTTACTATATCATTTTCAACATCAAAGACAATTTTCAGTGGGTGTTTAAGTCCTTCTATCTCTTTCACGATTTCATGTTTACCTTTTAGCATGACGTGAGAATTTTATCTTCATCTAATACCTACCTTTACAACATTTGCCTAAAAATCAAGATCATCTGATTGGAATCGCGCACATTTTCGCTCTGTGAAGGCACTATATGCTTACGGCGAAGACCTTCTGATCCCGTTCCATTTCCCCAGTTTCTTTGAATCCAAGTGAACGCCAGAATATTTCAGCATCCGGGTCAGATGCAAGCCATATATGACTAACCTCAATTTACGAAAGCCGTTCGAAATGCCCCGACGGGGGGCGTCTCCATTTTGGAACAGCTACCTTTCCACAATCCGGACAATCTTTTCTCCGACAGCCTTTGCTTCGGTCGCCGTTAGCGTCCCCATCTCCAACTCGCAGTAGAATACACCTTCAGGCGGGATAACTTTTATGTTCCCTTTGGCCTTCTCGGCAAGGTATCCCTCCGGCTCGGCGGTGGCAGGTAGGACAATTCCCAGGGCATCCTGATCTGCTGTACGGCAGATCCAGCGGACTCCCTTATCCAGTTGGGAGGGACGGTGACGGATATAGTCCGCACTGTCATCGGGATGGATCTGCATGCTGTGTGCCCAGCCATTTTCGTCATTCACATAGTCTACAGTGAAGACCACCTCCGGGTCGAATACCAGACCGGGAGCCAGCAGGTTGTGTTTTTCGGGAGAACGCTGCAGCTCCTCGATGAATTCTACATAGCCAGGACCAGGCCGGACATGCGATGGGATACTCGTCCGAACGCGCACGTGCTCGGGCGTACAGGGGGCACTGTAGACCAGACGTCCGTTGTCCACTGGCCTGAAATTGACATGGGTCATATACATCAATTCCATTTCGGAATGCTTCAGATTCGTGATAGTCATAGATACTCTGAACAACGTGGAAGCAGTATAAAGCCTGGCCAGCGGCTCTGCAATATAGTTGTGATTGAAGGCAACTGTGTACTGGTATTGGCCGCCCAACCCGATATAGGGGCCTTCCTCATCCTGGGCAACGATCAGATGCGCCTTTTGGTAAGGAGCGTTGGGCAACTCACCGTGTAAGGGGTGGGTGTCTTCCTTGGAGGGGACACCCATGGCTGTTGCCCCACAGTGAATCAGGAAGCCTCCGTAGGTCTCCAGATACTCGCGGGTGGGACGAGGCTCTGAAAACATCGATTTCATGGTCAGATTCCGTCCACCGAACTCTGCCGACCAGATCTGTTGTCCCTGAAAAGGCAACAATACAAGCTGCCCCAGCTCATTCTCAAGCCGCAATCCGCATACTCCACTTTCAAAAAGAAAAGTGGAAGCCGATAGCGTGTCATGCTCAACCAGAACTCTTTCCCGTTCGGTGAAGAGTTGTGGGGTGATATTGATCTTGGCTTCAGATGTCGTCATGGTAACCCTCCGGGTTTTTTCATTGCCGTATCTGCGGCCTTCCGTTCATATCATGTTTGCAGATTCTTACTATCTACTGTGTGGGGCTTTCAATAACATAATAAAAAGTAGAGAAAACATGTCAAGCTTTTTTTGTAACTCATCGGGTTGTGGAGTTCAGCTCCGTGCCAGAATGATCAACATGGGCTACCCATAAGTACTTGACGCTATACTTCAGATCTTCTATATTAGCTTCGGGCTTGTTAAAGCGAAAAGGCTTCTCAATAGAGCCATGTTCGTTTGAGCTTAAACGGAGTGAAAGGAGATCCTGTGCACTGATATAAATTGCTCCTGCTTCTAAGTTTCAAAAGCAGGGTCTTCTTGTTTCAAGGGGTTGATTTCGGAATCCCGCCGACGCTCGAAATACAAGGAGAACAAGCATGCAGATCAAGCTGAGTTTCCTGGGCGCAGCCCAGAACGTCACCGGTTCCAGATATCTTCTGGAGGCCAATGGAGTCAGAATTCTGGTAGATTGTGGCCTTTACCAGGAGAGGGATTTGAGAGCGAGGAACTGGGACCCATTTCCTGTCCCGCCCGAAACCTTGGATGCCGTCCTCTTAACCCACGCCCATCTTGACCATTGTGGACTGCTGCCAAAGCTGGTCCGGGAGGGATTCAAAGGTAAGATCTACTGCACTTCTGCCACGTCGGAGATATCTCAGATCGTGCTCCTTGATTCGGCCAAGCTGCAGGAAGAAGACGCGGAGTTTAAACGGAGAAGGCATGAGAAGGAAGGCAGAGACGGGCAATATCCGGAGATACCGCTCTATACCGTGGAGGACGCTGAGGCCTGTTTCCCCCTCTTCTCAACTGTGAAATACGAGGAGCTGGTTCAGGTAGCCGATGGGATCGAAGCGACGTTCCACGATGCTGGCCATATCCTGGGATCGTCCATGATAATGGTTAAGTTAAGCCGGAATGGCGAGCAAAGGAAAATAATCTTCTCCGGAGATGTCGGCAGGTGGGATAAACCGATACTGCACGACCCTACAGTGTTCAACGAAGCGGATTATGTCCTGGTGGAGTCTACGTACGGCGATAGGACACATGAAGATGCAAAAGATATAGATGATATGCTCTCCGACATTATAAATTCTACGAAGGAATCCGGCGGGAACATAGCCATCCCCAGTTTTGCCGTTGAGCGTTCCCAGGAGATCCTATACCATCTAAACGAACTTTTGATTGAAAACCGGATACCGCATCTGATGGTCTTCGTCGATAGCCCTATGGCAGTGAGTGTTACGGAGGTTTTCGAGCATCATCCTGAGCTTTTCGACGAAGAGATGATTGAGCTTATGCACCAGAGGAAATCACCGTTCGACTTTCCCAGTCTCAAAATGGTAAGAACCGTTGAGGATTCGAAGGCCATAAATTACATAAAGGGGACAGCCATAATAATAGCAGGTTCTGGTATGTGCACTGGCGGCAGGATAAAGCATCACTTAGTGAACAATATCTCCAGGCAGGAAAGCACAATACTTTTTGTGGGATATCAGGCGGTTGGAACACTTGGAAGGCAGATTGTTAACGGCGCTAAGGAGGTGAGGATACTGGGAAGGACGTATCCTGTTAATGCAAAGGTGGTTCAGATGAACGGTTTTTCAGCCCATGCCGACAGGGATGAGCTTTTCAGGTGGTTATCCGGCATAGGGAAACCTCCAAGACACCTTTTCGTCACCCATGGTGAGCCTGATACCGCCCGACGTTTTGCCGATTTTATGAGGGATAAGACAGGTTGGGAGATATCGGTTCCTGAATATCGAAAAGAGGTTTTTCTGGAGTAGCTGTGACTGGAATTTTGAGCGGAAGTTGAAATGACCGTACCCGGCGCAATTGAGCCGCAAGTTTTTCAGTATTTGAGTGTTTAACATAATAAGAGGTAGTTTTCGATAGCTTACCCGATCACTAATCGCTTTGACTACACCAGGTTTTCCACTGTCGCGGAAGGAAATCAGTGGCATCCTCAGTGCAATCAGTGTTTCCAGGTCGGCCGATGACAGATACGGATCTTATGATGAGAGTGAAGGCGGGGGACAGATCCGCCTTCAAGCTCATTGTGGATAAATACCAGCGACGGGTCATCAACGTGGCTTATCGTCTTCTCGGAGACCGGGAAGAGGCGGAAGATGTGGCACAGGAGATGTTCTTGAAGGTCTACCTTTCGGCGAAATCGTATGAGCCCAAGGCCGAGCTATTCACCTATCTGTACAGTATAACCACCAACCTGGCGTTGAATCGACTGAGAAAGAAAAAACGTCTCAGATGGTTTTCCCTGGATATGTTCAAGGGAAACGAGGGGAAAGAAATCGACTGGGAGGTCCCCGCGGACCCAGGGGACCAGCCGGACATATCCTTAGAGCAGACAGAACGGGAAGCCGTTATCCGTCGTGCTTTGGATGCCCTTCCCGATGCGCAGAAGACTGCTGTGGTCCTCAGCCGATATGAGGGATTGTCCTATAGGGAGATCGCCAGGGTGATGGGTATCTCCGTATCTGCGGTGGAGTCTAAGCTGCACCGTGCCAAACAGACTCTGAAGAGAAAACTCAGCGCATATTCGGAAGATATTTGAAAAAAGACCGCAAGTTTTTCGGGAAATCGGTGTTCAAGAGTATAGAAGGGGGGCAGAGATCATATGAAATGTCGAGAGATACAGGGTAAGCTTTCAGCTTTTTTGGATGGAGAGATTTCAGAGAAAGGAGCTTCACGCATCGTCAAGCACCTATCCGGGTGCCAGAACTGCCAGAGGGAAGCTGCATCCCTGTCGTCCGCGTGGGATCATCTCGGTGAGATTCGTGAGGTGGATCCTTCCCCTTATTTCTGGACCCGTTTGGATGCGCGGATCACTCAGGCCGAGGAGCAACATTTCTCTTTGGGTAGGGTCTGGGTGGGCCTGGATCGGTTGCTTTTGCCTGCTACCGCTATAGCCGCATCGGTCATTGGCCTCTGGATCGGCGGAGCAATCTATGACGTGCATCAGGGGAAGCAGCCTGAGGCATGGGAGCAGGTAGCGACTTCTCTTTACTTGGATGTCCTGGATGATTTCCCTTCCCAATCTATAGGATCCACATACGTAGAACTGGTTTCCGATCAAGTGCAATAAGGAGTATAGAAATGAGGAATAGATGGTTAATCCTGGTGTTGGCATTCTCATTAATAGTGAATGTAGCCGCCATAGGAACCATCGGATACCGTTGGTGGAGGGCGCGCAGAATGACATCGCAATGGTCTCATCCTCATAGGCGGATGCTGGAACCGATGCGAGGTCTTCTGTCTCTGACTCCTGAACAGATGGATCAACTCGAAGAACAGAGGAGACGGATTTCAGGGGAGACTGAGGAAATAAGACAGGATCTTTTCAAAAGCAGGGCCCGCTTGATGGAGCTTCTCGGAACGGATCCCGACAGCCTGGAAATTGAAGAGCTTCTTCAGGAGATCGCGTCGTCTCAGGTGGCTTTGGAGCGAAAGGTCATCAATAATATCCTCCGGATGAAACAGGTGTTGACCCCCGAGCAGCGGGAGGAGTTGCTGCGAATGATGGAGAAACGAGGCAGATTCGATAGGATGAGGCCACCTCCATTCGGTCCGGAGGAACCTTTCGGTCCGCGTGAGAGGATAAAGAGGAAATAAACTCGGACATTATTCAAATTCAGTGGACACGATTATTTTCACAGCAAGTGGCCCCAAGGCGGTTCACTTCCTTTATCAGGATAAATGGAAGGAAGGGTGACAGCGCCGGCGGGCCAACAGTAAAAACAGAGAAAAAGGGGTATATAGCATAGAGGGACAGGGCGGCGACCATGCCCTGTCCCCGGTCTTTACAGGTATGTAATCTAACATTACATCAAGGGACAGGTGTTGGATGAGTTCTGCTCCGGAGGAGAAGAAGGCCATGAATGTGAACAATAACTTTTTCCTGGGCTGTTTTGCTCGAATAAGTGCGTTTCTTACGCTAGTCAGTCTATTTACAGCTCCATTGGTTCACGCAAAGACTGAAGCGGATGCGCCGCGTGATACCACTATGGTTCGCAGTAGAGGTATAAAGGGAGGGGCTGAAGCTGACAGCGTTCGTATGCAGCGGCGCGATGCTATGTTGGATACGCTCATGTCTGAGATGAAGGAAAGGCTCAAGCTCAACGAGAAGCAGGGAGTCCAGATCAGGTCCATCCTTGCGGAGAGCCTGGAAAAACAGCGTACGCTCCGTGAGAAGGCAAGGGAACAGGGGCGCCGCGACATGCGATCAGCTATGAAAGATATGCAAAAACAGCGTGAGGAGACTGATAAGCACATTGAGGGGGTTCTGACGAAGGAACAGGTGAAGGAATATCGAAAGCTCCGGGAAGAACAAAGGGAAAAAATGCTTGAGAGGATGCGCCAGCGCCGCGGACGAGGAAGATAAATAAGGGGAAATGATTTTTCACATAACAGCCCTACCTTGATAAATCTTCAGAGTAAACTTCTGATACCATTTCACTGTCTATAGAATAACCGTGGCTTTCCAGAGGTGCACCACCGGGGTGTCCCCACTAAGTAGTTGTGTAGATCAGATTTTGTGACTATATTTTCCGGGTGATTGTCCTCTTTGGAAAGAAACTTTGAGAGTAGTGGCCTGCCCTTCAATTGAAAAGTACGTGAATACTAATGATCGAGGGTAAACATGCAAATCACAATTGAAGAGTTAGACAAAATTTACGGAAATGGGAATCATGCCTTAAAAGATGTCAATCTACAGATCGGAAACGGTATGTTCGGTCTTCTGGGACCCAACGGGGCAGGGAAAACCACTCTAATGCGGATATTGGTAACCCTCATGAAGCCCTCTTCCGGCACTGTCAAGGTGAATGATTTGGATCTGCAGGAAAACCGCCGATCCATTCGTGCCATGCTGGGATATTTACCCCAGGACTTCCGGTTCTTTTCGAAATTGAAGACGTGGGAGTTTCTGGATTATGTGGCCAGCTTAGCGGGTTTGAAGGAAAGGCATTCCAGAAGGAAAGCGGTGGATGAGATGCTTGAACAGGTCGGCCTTTACGAGGCGAGAGATCGGCAGGCCAATAAGCTCTCGGGAGGCATGAAGCGGCGGTTGGGCATTGCCCAGGCGTTGATTGGTAATCCACAGATCATCATCGTCGATGAGCCGACCACGGGACTCGATCCGGAAGAACGGATCCGGTTTCGGAATCTACTCTCGGATATGAGCCAGAAGGATATCGTCATCATATTGTCCACCCATATAGTAGGAGACATTTCCAGCACCTGTGAGAACATGGCTTTATTGAATAAGGGAGAGGTTGCTTTCCAAGGTCCGCCGGATGATCTTCTAAAACTGGCTAAGGGTCATGTCTGGCAGATCAATGCGATGGAAAGTGAACTTGAGGCTATTAACCAGGAATACCCTGTCATTTCATCTATCCCATCCGAGGCAGGTTGGGAGGTTCAGGTGGTTGCGGATAAGCTCGATGATTACCCGGGTAAGGCGATTGATCCAACCCTTGAACATGCCTATGTCTATTTTATGGAGTATCAATTGCACGAAGAATGGAATAAGGATGATGTGGGTGGATGACCGTTTTTGCTCCTGGGAGTTGAAAGTCGAAAAACTCCGAAGCAGAGGATGATATAGGGCAATAGGTGCTTTTTGTGAAAGGTGATCAACATGCTGTCTTTCTATAATGTCTGGACGGTCGCGCGATTTGAGGTAAAAACACTCCTCAGAAGCTGGTTTTTCCGTATTTTCGCCGGCATATCCGTTGCCATTTTGATCCTCATGAATCTCCTGATGTTAACCGGTGTCGGTAATACCCCCTGGCAGTTCCGTGGCATTTCATCTTCTATCCCTTACGGAAGCTTATTGCTGTTGAATGTGGCTCAGGCCGTTATTGCCGTATTTCTTGCATCCGATTTCTTGAAGCGGGATAAGAAGCTGGATACCACGGAAGTGGTATATATGCGATCCATGACCAACGGGGATTACGTTCTCGGGAAAACATTGGGCATCTTCCTTGTTTTTATGGCATTGAACTTTGCAGCTCTTCTCGTTGTCGGGATCTTCAATCTCTTCTGTAAAGATGTTCCCCTCAATCTCCCGGCCTATTTCTATTACCCGCTGTTGATCAGTGTCCCTACACTGGTTTTCATTTTTGGCCTGTCTTTTCTGTTGATGGTTCTCATCCGCAATCAGGCCGTGACCTTCATTGTACTTCTGGGATATATCGCAACAACCCTCTTTTTTCTGGGCAAAACGTTCCACTATCTCTTCGACTACATGGCGTTCAATGTCCCAATGATGTATTCTGACTTTGTGGGTTTCGGTAACCTGACGGAAATTCTCATTCATCGGGGAATCTATTTCTCTCTGGGGATCAGCTTCATCTTCGCAACCATTTTGCTGTTGAGGCGGTTGCCCCAATCGGTCCTTATGCAACGGGTGTCCCTTGTCCTGACAGTCATATTTCTGAGCGGTGGCGTGGTATTGGGAAGTGTATATCTCTCCCGACTCTACAAGGGCAGCTCGCAAAGGCAGAAAATGGTTGATCTGAACAACCAACTGATCACGGCTCCAAAGGTTACACTGACGCATTGTTATCTGGACCTGAAGCATCTGGGGGACAAAATTCAGGTGAATGCAATGATCGTGTTTAGGAATGAAACCTCCAAACCCATCGATCAATATATTTTTACCCTGAACCCCGGCCTGCATGTGCGGGAGGTCCACGGTCAGGCAAATCTTCCATTTCATCGAGACAGCCATATTTTCTCGGTGCAACCCACGAATCCTCTGGAACCTCAATCGACTGATTCCCTGACAATTCGTTATGACGGTAAGATCAGTGAAGAAGCGTGCTATCTGGATGTCGAAGATGCGGAAAGGGAAAAATTGTACCGGGTATGGCTCTTTAACGTGGATAAGCGCTATTCTTTCGTGACTTCAGGGTACGTGCTTCTTTCACCGGAAAGCATGTGGTATCCGGCATCCGGAGTGGGCTACAGCTCCGATCGTCCTGAATATCACACACAGGATTTTGTCCAATTCAGGCTCAATGTGACAACAGATGAGGATTTAACGGCTTTATCTCAGGGGAAAGTGACCGTACACGGGTCCGGGAAATCTACCTTCGAGCCTGAACACCCTTTACCTCAATTGTCTCTGGCTATTGGCCCGTATGAGAAACGATCCATCACCGTGGATTCGGTAGCCTACAATCTATTCACGATGCCGAAACATGATTACTTCACACCGTATTTCCAGGATCTGGGTGATACACTGACTTCTCTGATTCGGGATATGAAACAGGACTTCGAGGGGCAATTGAACCTGACCTATGCGTATCCCAGATTATCTTTGATCGAAGTGCCAATTCAGTTCCTCAGCTATCGAAGTATATGGACCGTAAGCAGGGAAACTGTCCAACCCGAGATGGTATTTCTGCCTGAGAAAGGTATTTTGCTGCAGGGAGCTGATTTCGCGCAATCTTCGCGGTGGGAACAGCGCCGGTCCGAGCGGAGCAATCAGGTCAGCACCCCCACAGAATCCCAGAGCCAGCTTTTCCGCCGTTTTGCCACAAGCACATTCATGTCAGAGGGTATGATGAGCCGATTCCGGCGGAGGGGACCGTTCCCGGGTCTCGGCCAGGACAATTCATACGTACTGTATCCGAATTACTATACCTTTGTCAACTACTTGAAATCCGAACGGTGGCCTATGCTAAACTTAGCCCTGGAATCATTTTTGAGTAAACAGGCGGAAGATGACATGTTTCAAAGTATGCGGAGTTTCATGGGCCTGAGCGATCAGGAACGGGCAAACCTGGCTTTAAGCGGTCACACACTGGTGGAACTGATGGCCGATCCGGATAAACGCGACGTTGTTCATGATGTTTTAGAATCCAAAGGGGATTATCTCTTTACACTGCTTCAAAGTAAGATTGGCACCGAAGCGCTCGGTGATTTCCTTGAGGAGATACTGACGGAGTATAGATTCCGGACACTGGATGTGAATGCGTTCAATCAGGCTCTAAAGGATCGGTTCAATTTCGACTTCATTCCTCATATAGACCGTTGGTACAGTAGTAGGCAGTCTCCCGGGTTTCTCATTTCCGATATCAGAAGCTATCAGGTGCTCGATGGGGATCGCACCAGGTCTCAGGTGATATTCACTGTGTCCAACCCCGAACCGACCGATGGTCTGTTGAATGTTTCATTCCGGACCGGCCGTCCTGGCGGTCCCCCTGGCATGGGCGGCCCCCGCTTTATGATGGGATCGGGTGATGCCGATGTGGAACGCATCGTTTCCATGTCGCCAAATCAGTCCAAAGAAGTGGGAGTTGTACTGGACTCCCCACCGCGCATGATGACGGTGAATACGTTGATATCCAAAAACTTACCTTCCATCATATCTCATCCTTTCGAGAAACTGGAACTGAGCAGGAGCGCCGTGCCGTTCGACGGTGAGCGCATTCTGGACCATTCACCTCAGCTTTTAGAACCCCATGCGATCGTTGTGGATAATGAGGATGAGGGGTTCCAGGTGTACAACCCGACATCCACCAGCTTCTTGAAGCGATTGTTTCGGATTTCCCCTTCGAAGGATGAGGAGAAATATATTGGCGTACGGTTCTGGAGACCTTCAACGAAGTGGGTGGCGACAACTGGCTCCGATTTTTACGGAAAATATATCCGTTCCGCGTATTATACCAGGGCAGGAAACGGTGACAGAAAGGTCGCCTGGAATACGATGATTCCGGAAAGTGGGAATTACGATATCTATTCCTACGCCAACAGGATGAGGCAGTTCCCAGGCCGCAGACGGAGGGAAAGCGATGAACAATATCATTTTCTGGTCTATCACGATGATGGTTTTGATGAGGTAATACTGGATATGAAAAATGCCGAGTCCGGCTGGAACTTCTTGGGGACCTTCCACCTGTCTGCCGATTCGGCAAGGGTTGAGTTAACCAATGAGTCGCAGGGGAGAATCGTTTTTGCCGATGCGGTTAAATGGGTCAAACACTAAGTTATACTCGTCTTAGCTGAACATGAAACTCTTTCTTCTGTCCGAAAGGATGGCCACGATTGGGCTTTGTCTTATAAAGCTTTCAGCCATCAGCTATCAGCAATCAGTCAAAAAAGCTGATAGCTGACCGCTTACTTTGTCAGATTGGTATCGTTTTCAATATGGATCTATGCCGTTGGGATAACGTAAATGATCGAATATAGAGGAAGAGGGGTATGAGTCACACAAATCAATATAGGCAGGTTGGTTGCCTGATCGCCCTTATTGTATCCTTTCTATTCACAGCCGATGTCTCTGCGCAAAAACTGCTGACCCTCGAAGGGGCAATGGAGATTGCCATGTCCAATAGTCCGGACATCCGGCGGCTGGAATTGAGTTTGGAGCGCAGTCGTGAACTTTTAAATGCCCAGAATGCTGCATTGAAATCACGGTTAACCCTTTCATTGACACCTCTGGATTACAGTAAAGAGCGGGTATTTAACCCTTTCTTCTCTACCTGGAATACGAGCGAAACGAAAGAATCTTTCGGTGCGTTTACGATCTCACAACCCATCAAATGGACGGACGGCACCCTGGCACTGGTAAACCGGTTTGGCTGGCAGGATTCGTACAGTGAATATCAGGACATTCGAAGTAAAACCTACAGCAATAACCTTTATCTCAGCTTCCAGCAACCCATATTCACCTATAATAGGACGAAACTGGCCTTATGGGAGCTGGAGCTGAACCTGCAAAATACAGCCCTGAATTATGCAATCCAAAAACTCGCCCTCGAACGGAATGTTACCCAGCGCTTCTACGATGTGTATCAGAACAAAATAAGCCTCGAGATCGCCAGCGAAGAATATGAGAATCAGAAGAACAGTTATCAAATCATTAAGAATAAAGTGGACGCGGGTCTCTCTGCCATGGAGGAACTCTATCAGGCCGAATTGAATCTGGCGACCAGCAAATCGAACTTCCAGAATCAGCAGGTCATACTGGACAATTCTTTGGATGCCTTTAAAAAACTTATCGGTATATCATTGTTTGATGAAATATCCGTGATAGCGGATATCTCCCATGCCCCGGTGGAGGTCGATCTGCAGAAAGCTTTAGATCACGGATTGGAAAATCGCATGGAACTGCGGCAGAGAGAGATCGATATCGAGAATTCTCAATTTGATTTGGTTCAGACATCGGCCACGAATGAGTTTAAAGGCAATATTTCACTTTCCTATGGCGTGATCGGTACGGACAAGCAGTTTACTGATATCTATGAAGTGCCCACAAAAAACCAGAGGTTTTCCCTGTCAGTGGAAGTCCCACTCTGGGATTGGGGAGAAAAGGAATCGCGCTTGAGGGCATCCGAAGCCGTTATTAAAAACAATGAGCTGTCCCTGGAGGACGAAAAAGACGATATCATCATTGCAATCAGGACAGTACATCGTAGCCTGCAAAATCTGGTAAATCAAATCGAGATCGCCCGTCAAAGTGAGAGAAATGCCCAACTCACATA
>CAZTBA010000053.1:0-20633 GCA_964611725.1 uncultured bacterium | reverse complement strand
CTTATGTCACAGGCTATGAGGAAGCTGACCTCAGGGATTCATAGATCTAAGACCTGCGTGATCTTCCTCAACCAGCTCAGGATGAAGATAGGTGTCATGTACGGAAGTCCTGAGACGACGAGCGGCGGGCGCGCCCTCAAGTTCTATGCCACCGTGAGGCTTGACATAAGAAGAACCGCATCGATTAAGATTGGCCAGGAGGTGGTTGGCCACAGAGCCAGGATCAAGGTTGTGAAGAACAAGGTAGCCCCTCCGCTCCGCGAGGCGGAGGTCGACGTAATGTACGACCAGGGGATATCTAAGGAGGGGGACCTAATAGACCTTGGGGAGAGATACGGCATAGTCAAGAAGAGTGGCACGTGGTTCTCCTACGGGGATGAGCATCTCGGACAGGGGAAGGAGAACACCAGAACTTTCCTCAGGGAAAATCCCGAGCTTGCCAGCAGGATAGAATCTGGGATCAGAGAGGCTATGATGCTTAAGCCCGCCCGCCCAGCTGAGGACGAATCTGAAGATACCTGAGAGGCAATATAGATTGTATCCTCTATTATACATAGGAGGCGGTTCCCAAAGGGCATAGCCTCGCTACGTTTTGCCATTCTTGATAAATCCCACAAATAATCAGCAAAAAATGAAAAAAGTGTTGACATAATATGAATTTTTCATTATATTAACAACACGTAAGTTCTAGAAGCCGTTTTAGCTGTAGGGGAATTAGGTAGAAATCAGTTTTTCTGTATCTTTTTGCCACAGGAGCAATTTCCCATATCTAGGGTTGCCTTCTGTGGTTTTTTTGTTTCGAGATCTAAACTTAGCATAGAACGCTAAAATCCAAAGAGAAAAGAAGGTGATAAAATGGCACACGGAAGTGTAAAATGGTTCAATGATAGCAAGGGTTATGGCTTCATCGAGCGTGAAGATGGCGGGGATGTGTTTGTCCACTACTCTGCTATTGTCGATGAAGGCTTTAAGTCCTTGAGGGAAGGTGAGGAAGTCGAATTCGACGTTTCTGAAGGTCTAAAAGGTCCTCAGGCATCTAACGTTGTGAAACAGAACTAAGCTAGACCTTTGACACTTGACTGAAGAGCCATATCTTAAGGTTGGGGCTCTTTGATTTGGAGGGCCCCTTCTGGTTTTTCAAATGGACGGAACAACCTCGGTGTATGAAGGTATAAGACTCGGGGAAAAGCAAATGCTTGCATATCGGATGTCAGGAATGTCTACATAAAGGGTCTCTGACATCGGGCCAGAGACACCCGAGGAGGTGTGCAACAAGGTCTTTATAACTGACAAGAACGAAGGTGTAGGACTGGAGCTTGATGTGGCATACAGGATAACAAACGTCCAAAGGGGAACATTGGATGTTCACCAGATGAGGAAGGAGGGTGGCCATGAAGACCTTGTTGATAGTTGAAGACGATACTAACCATAGGCTCCTCTATGAGAAGGAGCTCACGAAGGACAGCTACAGGGTCCTCCTCGCAGACGGCGGGAGGATGGCAGTGAAGATCGCTGAAAAGGAAGACCTTGACCTTGTGATTCTCGATATCGAGATGCCTGGGATGGACGGGATAGAGGCTCTTGGGAGGATACTTGACACGAACAACACGCTTCCTGTTATAATAAATACGAGCTATCCCAACTATGAGGACAACTTCATGACCTGGGCAGCGGACGCTTACATTGTCAAATCGTCCGACCTGAGCGAGCTCAAATCGAAGATACATGAGATACTCTCGGGAGAATTGAAAGTTGCTGCCTTGGCTTTAGAAAAAAGAGCTTGACAATTCGATTCTGATTTTTATACTATTTGACGTCCCAGGAGATCCTAAAGGTTTAGCTTGGCATCCAAGGTTGTTGAGAAAAGCCGACAGAGGTCACCCGGGGCGCTATTTTTCTCCCCCAGTGCTTGGTCATAATTCCCATGGTATTGATATTCCTCATCTTGATTTTTCTTCATCATGCTAACCTCTGAGTAAATTAACGATGATCTTCATAAGGGTCAGATAGAAAGTTATACAAAAGTATGAGTTTTGTATAATTTTACCCCCTGAAAAGGGCCATTTTTCCTTTGACAGGGACCTTTTTCTATGCTATAATTATACAAAAGGTAAAAGTGTATAGGAAAAGGATATGAACAATAAAGCACTTGCCCCACAAAAAAGTGCCCTCACAAAGGCATTCGGCATCGTCCCTTATCTTACAAGAGAAGAGGCCACTCTTCTTATCGAGGAAGCTAAGAAAGGTAGAAAAGGGGAGAGGGACGCCCTATTAATACAGGTCTTATACCAGACGGGCTTAAGGATCTCGGAGGCCCTATCTTTAAGTCCATCTAAGATCAGGCAGTTTGAAGGCCGTCCAGCTTTGGAAGTCCTTGGAAAGGGCAGGAAACTCAGGATGGTTGCCTGTCCGGAGAGGCTCTCAGAGAAGCTCCAGGCATATGCCTACCAGGAAAGGCTTGGAGATGAAGATAAATTCTTCCCCATAAACCGTCAGAGGGCCTGGCAGATTCTAAAAGGACTTTCAGAGAAGGTAGGTCTCCCCAAAAGGGTCTATCCTCATCTTCTTCGACACTCAGATGCCATTGAGAGGCTCCGTCAGACCGGAAATCCGAAGGCCCTGCAGCATCACTTGGGACATGCCTCAACCACCATGGTTATGAGATACCTTTCGACACTCACAAAAGAGGACTCTCTGAGGATTCAACAGGAGGTTGACTTCGAGGAATAAGAAAACGTAAATCCCAACTATGACTGCGACTGAGTATAAAATTCTAAAGGAATTTAGGAAGCTCTCCCAAGAGGGGAGGGGAGAGGCTTTAGCCTATACGAAATGGATTAGGGATACCGAGAATCAGGAGAGATTGAGCGGACTGAAGAGGAACGACCGCACAAATCAGGTTCCCGGGATTGCAGAAATTAAGGGAGGTTGGTAGAACGTAAGATAAGGAGCATTATAGAGAAGCCTTGAATAGCAAAAACAGCCTTTTTGAAAATTCTCAGGGCTGTTTTTTGTTTTTCTTTGAGATAAGGGGTTTTCTGCATATCTTTCTCTTGAGACATACGAAGATTTGAGTTCCTACTTCATAAGATATGGAATTTAGGTTTCAAGAGGCAAAGAAGCGAGGTAAGGATGTAAGGAGGCAGCCATGTTGAAAAGGTTTACGGCTGTCGTGAGCAAAGAGGGAAAATGGTATGTCGCTCATCGTGTGGAATTGGGCATGGCGAGCCGGGGGAAGAAGATAGAGGAAGCTCAGGCAAATCTTCAGGAAGCTGTGGAACTCTACCTGGAGAGTTTTGGAACAGAAGATATTCCTGAGAGTACGAGAGGAGTCGTTTTGTACCCCCTTGAGGTCATAATCGGAGGTGGAGATATGAAAGGCAGTGCGAAGAGAAAACTCCCTGAAATTGTTACTCGGGATGGCAAACCAGTAGCAGTTATCCTTGATATTGATGAGTATCAAGAGATGTTAGAACGTCTCGAGGATATGGAGGACTTGAGGATGTTAGAGGAGATGCGAAAGAAGCCGCTTCAGTTCAAGAAGCTGAACGAATTCTTGGAGGAGTATCACTTGAGCGAGCGGCAGAACGGGATCTCAGGCGTCTTTCCTCGGAGACATTCCATCGCATCATTCCCCGCATCAAGGCCCTGTCTGAGGACCCAAGGCCGTCCGGGTGCCGTAAGATCACAGGCTCAAAGGACGATTGGCGGATCCGGATTGGAGACTATCGAGTTATCTATGAGATTGATGAGTCTTCAAACATTGTCAGGGTGATGCGGATCAGACACCGGCGAGAGATCTATCGGTAGAAGATGGCATTGACTGAGTTAGGCGAAAGGGTCAAACAGGCTGTTAAGTCTCAGCGCGATGGGAATTTAAGGTATCTGGCAGATTGATGCTGTTGGCGAATTCATGTCACACTTGGGTGTAGTGTCTTTAACGGAAATGCACAAGTTTTGGCAAGAGGGACCGGAAAGAGAAAAGAGGGATATAGATATGCAATTGCGAGATGGGGTTGCAAAAGCACTTAGGGAATTACTGGAAGATATGGAAAAGATCTATGGAGAGCGCCTTTCAGGAGTTTATCTCTATTGTTCATACGCACGGGGTGAATATAGAGAGGAAAGTTCTGATGAAGTGAACCCTGTAAAGGAGATGTCTGAGATAAGTGACCTTTTAGGGGATCTATCGCTCAGATGCGATCTCGTTATCTCTGTTTATCCTGTGTCTCAAGATTGGTTTGAGAAGAAGGAGAGTCCATTTTCCCTCAATGTACGAAGGGAAGCGGTAGGGTAGGGTTTTTTTGTCTGCAAAGTTACCTGGGGATCCTTTGCTATCTGAAAGATATTGAGGACAGAGGGGAGAAAATGGAAGAGCTTTCCGCAATACGGTGAGCATAAAGAGTCCTTCTCAATTGACCTGTAGGGATCAGCTTTTCTGAAAAATCATTCAAAGTCGCTGATGGCTAAGCCAGAGACTAATATGATAGAGGTTCTTATAGGAGGCTTTTCAATGTATGAAGATGAAACCATAGACCGTGACAGGATAGTCCGTAAGTGGTCGAGGAAAATTGTCGAAAAGTTACAGGTTATCCTTCCTACTAATCCTGTGGAAGCAGATTTTCGCCATGCGGTAGAGCCTTTTTTAGATCAGTTCTGTGAAGAAATAGGTGTAAATCCTCTTGTACATGTAGAATACACGCTTGCCACAGGTCGGGCCGATGCGATCTTCAATCGATTTGTTATCGAATATGAACGGCCAGGTGTGTTGAGGGAAAGCTTATATAATCGAGCTACAGATCATGCAGTCGGACAGGTAAAAGATTATATTTCGGGTTTGGCGAAAAGGGAGCGGCACAAACTGCAGCGACTGGCCGGTGTAGCTTTTGATGGACATTACCTCATCTTCGTACGCTTCGTAAATAAGCAATGGTCTATAGAACCGCCTATTGATGTGAATGAATACTCTCTGGACCGCTTTCTTACTTGGCTTGCAGGGCTTTCATCTGGAATCGCACTCACAGCAGAGAAACTTAACCAGGATTTCTCCATTGAGCAACTCCGGACACAGAATATACTTCGATCTCTTTCTAAGTCCCTGGATTCTGTTCTTTCTGACCCGGGAGGGATTGTTCCCAAGCTCTTTGAACAATGGCGACTTTTGTTCAGTGAGTCCATTGATTACTCGGAAACTTTCGGTGGACGAAAGCTAGAACTGCTCAGAAAGTGGGTCCGCAAGGCAGGTATTGATGTTAAAACTCCTAATGAGACAGAGCGATTTTTCTTTGCTCTACATACTTATTTCGCTCTGCTGGTTAAGTTTTTGGCGTGGCTGGCGCTTTCACGCCATCTCGCCGTCAAATTGGGTGCGCCATCTTTCAGTGAGCTGTTTACTGCTGACAGCGAAACTTTGCAGCACCGGTTAAGAGAAATGGAATCTGGAGGAATCTTCCGTGCCTACGGGATTACCAATCTTCTGGAAGGCGATTTCTTTTTATGGTATCTCCACGCTTGGGATCACCAGACAGAGGATGCTTTGCGGGATATGCTAAAGAGGCTCGATGAATATGATCCTACAACGCTTGCCATCATTCCTGAAGAAACACGTGATCTTTTTAAGAAACTCTATCATTATCTCTTACCTCGCGAAGTTCGGCACAACCTTGGTGAATACTATACACCAGACTGGTTAGCGCAACGCTTACTGAACCAAGTGGATAATGAGTTTTTCATGGACGACCCCCATCGTACTGAGGTACGCTTTCGCAGTAAAATTCGCACAACTCGATTTCTGGATCCCGCTTGTGGTTCTGGGACTTTCCTTATTCTTACTATCGCTCGTATGCGTGAGTTGGGGGAAGCTTTGATGATCAACGAGACGGAACTCCTAAACACTATCCTAGAAAACGTGGTGGGTATTGATTTGAATCCGCTTGCTGTGCTAACTGCACGGGTAAATTACTTGTTGGCAATTGCCGACTTACTGGAGTATCGTAGAGGGGATATCACGATTCCCTTATATCTTGCTGATTCTGTACGAACACCTGCTATGGGTGAAAACCTGTTCACGGCTGACGCCTATGAGTTTCCCACCGCTATTGGCAAATTCATAGTACCTGCTTCTCTTTGTACGAAGGAGCGTTTCGATCATTTCTGTGATATACTGGAAGAGGGCGTACAAAGCGAGATGGCAATCGAGAGCTTTATGAAGCGGGTGCAAACACAGTTAGGTCTTGTGCTTCCTGAGTGGAATGAACGATCAAATTCAAGACTCGAAGCCATTTACCAGCATTTGCTTAACCTGCATCATCAAGGGATGGATGGTCTATGGGCACATCTCTTGAAAAACAACTTCGCCCCTCTTACCATCGGTCAATTTGATTACATCGTCGGCAATCCACCATGGGTAAACTGGGAGAATTTACCTGACGGTTATCGCTCTGAAATAAAACCTATTTGGGAAAACTACGGACTTTTTCCACACGGTGGTATGGATACTATATTAGGAAAAGGCAAGAAAGATATTGCCATGTTAATGACATACGTAGTAACAGATAAGCTTCTCAGAGATGATGGGAAATTAGGTTTCGTTATCACGCAATCTGTTTTCAAAACGGGCGGCAGTGGACAAGGATTTCGGCGTTTCCGCATTCCTCTTGGCAACAGGAAGGAGATTCCACTCCGTGCCATCCTTGTAGATGACATGGTAAGCCTTAATCCGTTTGAGGGTGCCTCCAACCGTACCTCTGTGATAGTAATGGAAAAAGGCAAGCCTACGAAGTATCCCGTACCCTACACCATTTGGCGTAAAGAGAAAGGCGCTCGTTTCACTTACGATAGTACTTTAGGTGATGTCAGAGATGCTACAAAACAGCTACCCTTTGTTGCTGCACCTGTTGATGAAAGGGATCTGACTTCCCCATGGCTGACCGCGCGTCCGAAGGCTCTTAAAGCCGCCCATAAGGTACTGGGCAAGTCGCATTATGAGGCTCATGCCGGAGTCTATACGGGCGGTGCAAACGCTGTCTATTGGGTTGATATAGTGCTGAAACGCCCAGATGGTTTAGTCATAGTGCGGAATATTACCGAAGGTGCAAAGGTGAATGTGGAGGAAGTCACTGAACCAGTAGAACCTGATCTGCTCCATCCCCTCCTCCGTGGACGCGATGTTGAGCGCTGGAAGGGCGAACCATCGGCCTTTATCTTAATGGTTCAGGACCCGCTCAAACGCCGTGGGATAGATAGAGAGAAGTTACAAGAGCATTACCCCCATACTTATGGCTATCTCAAACGTTTTGAAAGCGTGCTGCGAAGTCGTCGTTCACGCGGCGTTTCAGACATGATAAAAAGCGGAGCGCCATTCTACACAATGTTTGCTGTAGGTGACTACACTTTCTCTCCATGGAAAGTAGTATGGCGATATATTGCTAATGATTTTATCTTGGCAGTGGTTAGCTCTAAGAATGACGAACTTATAATACCGGACCACCGTCTGATATTTGTCCCGTTCAGTAATGATGAGGAAGCTCACTATTTCTGTGCTACTGCTAATTCATCTCCTATAAGGTTCTGTGTCCGTGGATTTATGATAGAGACACAAATAGCCCCACATGTTATAGGGAAAATTCGGGTTCCCCACTTTGACCCGAAGAACTCCGTACATGTGCAGCTAGCAGCTTTATCACGCCAGGCACATGAAGCAGTTCAGCGAGAAAACATAGAGGAATTGAAGCAAATTGAGGGCGAAATAGACCACCAGGCAGCAAAAATATGGGGACTGACGAGCGAGGAACTGGTAGAGGTTCAAAAGAACCTGAGTGAGCTGTCTGATGAATAGAGGGTAAACCTTAATGAAAGCTCTTTTGGAATTGAGAGACATCCTTAAGAATCTGGCACAGGAAGTGGAAGTTCTCCCTGCTGTTGGAGGTGCTTTTCAAGACCTGGAGCGCCCAGACTTCGAAGAGAGGGAGGATCAAGCTCTGAACGAGGATGAAGAGATATTTGACACTGTATTTGAGCGCGAATCATCAGGCAAAATGTCACCCCTTTATCGCTTGGTTCCGCCAGTGGGACGCACCGAAAATCATCTTTTCCGCTACTTTCTTGACGGTTCGCTCCGCTCTTACTTCCTGGGGACGGTGTTAGAGCACGAACGTGAAACCCCCGTACACTTTGCCCAGATTGGTGCTTGTCTTCTGCGCAGAGAGAACGATGGCTCGGTGAGAAGAGAAGTTCTGGAGGTCCGCCATCTACTAATGGCTGGCCAGGAGCGACTTTCAGATCAGATCTGGCAGCAACTGAAACACTTGGCAAACCAAGCAAATATCAGCTTGGTGGACCTCACAGAGACGGATATTGTAAGTGGGGTACTTTCGGATCTTGATTTGCGGAATAAAGCGGCAGGTAAAGTTAGATATGAGATGCGCCGCCTGGAGAGCCATTGTGTTAGTATGACTCTGGATATATTGAGTCAGAACACTTGGTTGGTGGCTGATGGATCCCTCCTTTTCGATCCTATTCTGCAGCTTCTTCTATCTTATGGGCAAGATTCACCACCTGTTATAGGTGTCTCGAAAAACTTTAGAAAAGACCCACAGTTCGTTTATGGCAGAGGGCCGAGGGCGGAGCGGAGATCCATCTACAAATTGCTGTCAGAACTTGAGAGAGAACACCGCACAGCGGCCTTCAGCGCACGGGGTGGCAAGGTGGTCTTTTGGTATGTTCGCCTTCGAGAACAGCATCATTTAGATTATCCGATGATGGGTGTGGTAAAGGCAGAGCTGGTCAATCCTTCCCAAGAAGCCGTTCCTTCAGAACTGATAGACAAGCTTTCACAGGCACTAGTAGCTGAACGAAGTGTAACTCCACATGGACAGGACCGGCGGTGGCATGCCCACCTTTACCCGATTTTCCTTTCAGAACGAGCGGTGAAGGAGAGTCTGCTCTCACGAGAAGTTGTTCAGCAATACTTGAAATGGAGATAAAGTCATGAACGAGGAGAAAGAAAATCCGGTAATTGGATTGAGTTCAGCAACGGCGAATCAGCCAAACACCTCGGATAAATTCTGTTTTTGGCTAGCCCCAGGTATCTTAGTTAACCCCTTTGACATTGTGGAAGCCGAGCAGGTAGCGCAAGATGGTGATAGCAGAACCTTTGGAATCGTCACTACCCTGGAGCATAGCACCGATGCACCCACACATCTTTCGAATTTCATCTCTAACGATTTCGGGCAAGTAAGTGGGGAACCGAATACAGTAAGACAGGGTACCACTACAGCGCATGTAGCAGTGCTCTCCAATGATCTGGATATTTATATGCCTGTGATGAATGACCACCCGATACGGTTTGCGGACGAAGCAGGTATCCACAAAGCTTTGGGAATCGACCAGATGCCTGAGCGTTACCGGGTACCCGCTGGACTAATCGAGATGTCCAATGGTACGCAGTCTGTGGTTTACCTGGACAGTCGTTACGTGCTTGGTCCCGAAGGGGCACATGTAGACATTACAGGTATCTCTGGGCTCGCAACGAAAACTTCATATGCTATCTTTCTTATTCAGTCTATACTTCAAAGTGTACAAAACCGGGGTCGTATTGGCGTTATTATCATGAATGTGAAGCATGGTGATCTTCTTTCTATCGATCAAGCTCCAGAGAAGGGGCTTTCTCCAGAGGAACACAAACTCTGGGAGGCCATGGGTCTTACCCCCAGTCCATTTGACAGCGTGCGTTACTTGCTTCCTTATGGAAAAGACACTGCTGTAACGGGACGCCCGAACAGTTTTCGACTTCCTGAAAGAGACTGGTTCCTCTATGCCTATTCACTTGCGGATACCTACAGCAAACTGGACCTTCTTCTTTCTAACATCCCCGATCCGTGGGATACGGTAGGTGCCCTTATTGGTGAAATCAGCCATGGTCTTTCGGACACCAAAACGGGCCTATGGGGACCACGTGCTAAGTGGAAAACCGTAACTGATTGGAACAGTCTTTTGAATGGACAGCCTCTTTTCGATCCAGAGAAAGGTCAGGCGCAGCAAGTAGGGGATGTAAGAGCAATCTCTGTGGCACGTTTCCGCCGTTTGCTCCGCCGGATTGTGCAGACCCGACAGTCAGGCATCTTCGTTGAGAATCGATCGAGACAAGTGAAGAACCTGGTTACAGAGATCGCTGACATTCGTGGTGGGCAAACACTCGTGGTAGATATAGCCAAGCTAACTGATGATGAACAGACTTTGGTATTTGGGGATATCCTACGCACGATTTATTCCCTCTACGCTGAAGAAGGAAGCGAACGAGAAGATATTCCGGAGAAGGTAATTATCTTTGTGGATGAACTTAACAAATACGCCCCATCTCGGGAGAGGGAATCACCGATTATCGAACAGGTTCTTGACATTGCTGAGCGTGGACGTTCGTTGGGTGTTGTACTTCTGGGCGCAGAGCAGTTTATGAGCGCTGTTCACGAGCGAGTTGTAGGCAATTGTGCTACTACAGCTATTGGCCGCAGCGGATCAGCAGAACTATCTTCAGCCACTTATCGTTTTCTCGATCCTGCCGTAAAGGCAAACGTTGCACGCTTGGACAAAGGCGAACTTGTAATCAGTCATGCCATATTTCGCCAACCAGTGAAAATCCGCTTTCCTCGACCTGCCTACAGACAGGAAGGGGTAGAATGATAGCTCAAACACTGTCAGGTACTGAGAAATTATAGTATATCAGGAGAGAATCCTTAACTTCATCGGAAGTATGGGAAACCTTGAAACATTCGGAGGGAGGTCAAAGAATGGATGCCATAATCTCATGCATTGAAAGCCTTCGAGCAAAGTTGGATAGACATCGAAAAGCTGACCTAAAGGAGTATCCAACACGAACGATATTTATAGATCCACTATTGGAAGCTCTTGGCTGGGATGTAAGGGATCCAGATGAAGTTGAGCTTGAGTATCCAACTATTGACGGGAAATCAGTAGACTACGCAGCCAAAATAAACCGTAAACCGGTTCTATTTATAGAAGCAAAACCGTTAAATGATCTACTTACGGATCTTAAATCAATTACTCAGGTAGTTGGCTACGCTGCCAATGCAGGTGTTGAATGGTGCATTCTAACTAATGGTGTCAACTACAAAATCTATCACAGCACAGAAAAGGCAGAGGCCCCTGATAAGTTGCTTTTTGAAGTTTCTCTTGACCCAAAAGAGACTGAGGGTATGTCAGTCCGGCAGCTTGCAGAGCAATTTGCACGGTTCTCCCGTGATGCGATGGCTAAAGGTTTCCTTGACGAGATTGGTGAGCAGGTCTTTACTACAGGAAAGGTAAGGAAAGCATTGGATAGAATCTTGGTGGATCCCCCAAATACTCTAGTCAGGCTTATACGCTCAACTCTTGGGGATGATAGCATCAAACCGATGCAGGTGAAGGAAGCCCTTAAGAGGCTTTGGGCACAGACATCGGAAATAGAGATTCCTCCTAGTGCTGAAACTGGTTTAGAGGCAGTATCTCCCGATAGAGCAAGAGGCAAAGAATACGGTGAGGAGCATCATATAGAAGGAAGACCACAAGAAGTTGTGGAATTATTTCGAACAGTTGACAGGTTTTGTAGAGAGCTTGACCCGACTAATGTTCAAAGAAAGAATCTTGCTATGTATATCAGATATAGCTATGGCAAAAACATTTTCTGTTGCATTCACCTTCAGAAGAGTGGACTTAGAGTTTGGTTGAAGTTGAATTATTTAGATTTGGAGAGTCCACCTAAATATGCCCGTGATGTTTCGAAAGTAGGACACTGGGGAGTAGGGGACGTTGAGCTTGTAATTGATAGCTTTGAGAGGTTTCAGACTGCCAAGCTTCTGATACAAAAATCATTTGAAGAGAATAAATGAGAAAATATGTATATAAGATCTCGGCCAAAGCTCAAAATGTGGTACAGATGAATTGCCGGGGAATTGATATAAAAAGACGTCTGATGTCAAAACGCTATTTTCTCAGTCCGAGATAAAACTCATCTTTTGGGAAAAAAGGCCCCCAGAGGGCAAATTTAAGGGGTTTTTGGGAATAGCGTTAGTGTAGCAGTATTGACACCTCGGAGTCGAGGTTCCGTGTTAAATCTGGTCGATACCCGATTCGCTATGAGGTGCCATAGAGATAGCAGTTAAATCGGGAAAGAAGAGGAAAACAAGTATTCACGGGATAACTAAACGTCCGCGCTCATCTCTTCCATAATCGATCATGATTTCATCCAACTTCCGAAGAAATCGTTTCCTCGAATCTTTATCGTCCCTACAAAGCCAAGCTCCAAAAAGCTCAGCATCGGTTTCCCAAGAAGGATTTTTCTCCTGGAAGGCCTTTACCTCAGGGTGATCTTCTCCATATTGTGATCTGAGATAACAATAATCCATCCCTCGAAGAAGGCGTGTTAGAACATGCCTTTTATATTCCTTACTATATTTCTTTACATCATCAGTTGTTAATTTAGGCATGTGTGACCTCCTCGGCAGCTTGGAAGATCAAAAAATGTAAAAATGTAAATAAAAAAAGGCACTGATGATACCGTATCCACACATTGCCGCGAGTTTGCAGGACGACACGAGATTGTCTGTGAGATGGGTGAATCATTAGGAAATCAGTGCCGTAAAATCTCTGAAACATCTGTTAACAAAGTAGTATATTCAAATGAATTACCTCGAATGCTTTTTGATTTGCACTATGCCACTCTGGGTTAGAAATCCTCGCGGCTGATTCCATTGACCTCACAGTAGAGGCGGAATTTTTTCCGGCCGCTATCAGTAAGGCGCTTCGCCTTTTTCCGATCCACTCCCAATTTTTTGGCTATCTTTCTGTTACTCATCTGCTCGGAGAGTAGACGCATAGCTTTCTGTTCTGCTGGGTCCAGGATCTTCTCCAGGAGATCCCAAATTTCCCATGTTTCTCTCAGTTCCTCCTTTTCTATCTCGTCAACCAGATTGGCGTCAATCTCTTCTTCCGTCAGTGCGTCGAGGGATACAATACGAGATCTCTCCTCTGAATACTTATCGCGCACATGAACCATCTTCCAGCAGACATGTAGTTGAAGAAAAGTAGCCAAGCGGTAGCCGAGAGTAGGGTTGAAACCCGAAATTTTCTCAGTCAGTTTCAGATATCCCTCAGCCACCAGTTCTTCTTTGAGTTTTGAATCACCTCCCGAAATCTTATGCGCCCACAGCTCCACCCGAGCCATGGAGCAATTAATAAGAGTCTCTTTCGCCTTTTGGTCACCTTTGTGCATACGATAAGCTAAGGCAACCTCCTGCTCGCGAGAGAGATAAGCGGTACTTCCCTTTTGCGCCATGGTAGATCCCCCCCCTAATGGCGTTAAAGGTTAGAAAAGCAGACTTGTGGATCCCTTGCGAGGTCACACTCATATATCTCGCAAGGGTAAGCCTACACGTTTAGCGGTGTTTACAGCACAAGTCTACTGGCGGTGATTGACATAACGGCTGCTTCATTCTATTGTACCTCCTTCCCAGAGGTACGGGGGGTGTACCTCTGGATAAACGAAATTGCGAATTTCGTTGCTCCTATATATACAATGAACTCTTGAATCAAGTTTTGGCTCCAAAAATTTGAAAAGTTTTTTTCGGACCATAATAAGAGTATATAGTTCATTTATACCTGTGGAAGGGGAGATCTCAGCCCAACAGAAATAATGGTAATACATGTAGTGGTTTTTTAGGGAAAACATGGGAAAAACTATTGGGAAAGAGTCATAGTGTTAGATCTGCTGTATCGACATAGCGACAGAAGGGGTTTTAGCCTCTGAAGATATACCCAAGGTGGAGGATCCATGGAGCTGCTCAAACGAAATCCCTTTAGGGAAAGGAGGTGGACTGGATGTCAACAATTGGGGATCTATTACGGGATTTCACGAGAGGTAGAGAAGTGTTAGTGAATGGCGATGGGACAATAAGAGGAGAGAATTATACAGAGCCTCAAAGGTCTCAGAACCCCTCAGATCCCTTGGCTGCACACTCGCAGCCACAGGAAGTTCCCGTAAGCACGATGAAGGACAGAACGTTCGGATAGAATAAATGAGCGGGTTGGGTAGAACCCGGATCCTCCACCTATCCTTGAACTTAAAGGAGGAATGACAGAATGTCCTGGTGGGATAAATACCCTCACAGACTACAAACCGAGCGGATGCTAATGGCTGAAAGGTTCCCACAATTTCAGTTAGCTGAGTCCAAACGGCATGAAGGTCTTTTAGCTTGGCAAGGATGGTTACGGACAAACTACGGGACTGTGTATTGGATTGAAATCATATACGGCAAGGACTATCCTCACCGAGAACCCAAGACCTATGTGTTACGACCGCAGTTAGTCAGAGGAACTCCGCATATGTATTTGGACAGAAGTTTATGTGTCCACGTGCATCCGTGGCAACCCGATTCGTCGACGGCAGTGGCCCTTGTGCCGGTAGCTGCGGAATGGCTTTTTCATTACGACCGTTGGCGGCTCAACGGATGCCGAGGGCGATGGTAGGAGGTGTAACTATGAGGTTCTTAATTCCGGAAGGGGAAGTTGTCAAGATAAAGGAGGAATGCAATCGGTATCCAGCTGTTGAGACTGGAGGTGCGCTGGTTGGCGCTCGGTTGGGAGAGGATTTTGTTGTAACGCATTGTATTCCCGCTGGCCCTCGGGCAGGGCGTTCCTGTAGTGGTTTTAAGCCTGATGTAGCTTATCAGCAAGAAATACTTAACGAACTAAATGCTAAGTACAAAACAATCAACTACATAGGCGATTGGCACAAGCACCCCGGAGACCATGGATCTCCCAGCAGTGTAGATTTTGGAGCAGCTCTGTCCATCATTGAGGACGAGGATTGGAAGAAGGAAGAGGTCGTTTTCAGCATTGCCACGATCTATCGACAATTTCGGCTTCGAACATTCCACATGGGTCGAGACCAGAAGGCTTTTAAAAGTATCCCTGTCATAATCGTTGCAGAAAGTGACCAACGAATTCAGGCACTGTTGGCTCAGCCCTCAGTGGCCAAGCCTATTTCCACTGAGCCGTGGGAAGAAGGATTCCTCTGGTATCACACAGAGATGGGGAAGAATCGTCTGGCGAGGGAAGTGCAGGGAATTCAAAGATTAGGATGGCACCTCGGGGTAAAGATGCTACCTACACGTAACCTTGTCTTAGACGTGCGAACCTCCTCTTCATCGAAATGGGGTATACTCTGCTACTTCCCAACATATTTCCCAGTGGAGCTTCCGGTTTTGTATGAGGTGAAAGGAAGAAAGATAGAGCGTCTACGCATCAACCAACATCTATGGTATTCCGATATGGAAGTCAGCGAACTTCTACTAAGAAGGATTAAGAAGGTATCTAAAAGGAGGAAGTTATGGGTGCATATCAACCAATTATCGTATTGCCTGAGGAGATTGAAACAGAATTTGAATCATATTTTTGCCAAGATCAAAAGCCGGCGGGCATCCTTTATGGAGTAAGGCATCCAGGAGAGGGGGTATATCAGGTTCGCAGTATAGCGGGACCCATACATGAGCCGTTTTCGGGTCCCATGGGCTACTGGTGTGTTGGCCAGGGGAAAGCCCTCAGAACAAAGGTCGTCGAGGGAAAATGTCTCCTGCTCCTGAGGCGAAAGCAGGGCCAGCTTGAGGTGAAAGGGTATGTGCGGTTGGGCAGAGGGTTAGTGCCCCTCCGAATCGAGCGCTTCTCGCAGAAAGCGGACCTATTGGCCCGAGCCCAGGCGATACTTGATACTGACAAGCTTCTTGGCAAGACGGTTGCCTTTGTGGGCCTTGGTTCTGTGGGATCAGTGGCAGCATTATGGCTAGCGCAATCGGGGCTCGGCTGCTTTAAGCTCTTTGATCCGAAGCGGATCAGCCCGGCAAATATATCAAGGCATGTATGTGACCTCTATGATTTGTGTCGATTCAAGACACTGGCCATGAAGGAGAAGATTCTTAATAGAAATCCAAAAGCGAGGGTGGAGAGCTACGAAGAGGATATCTGCAACTTAGATGAGGAAGATCTTGAGGAACTCGTAGGAGGATCTGATCTCATTCTGGCAACCACAGACTATAGTCCGGCGCAGTTTAGGGCCAACATTGTCAGCGTCAAGACCGGCATACCAGCGGTTTTTGTGGGATGTTACGACCGTGCCTGTGGGGGAGAAATCATTTTCTCAATACCTGAAAGCTCTTCTCTAAGTTCTGTCTACGGGCGAACCGCCTGCTATGAATGCGTTGTTGGCTTCCGGAAAAAGGCTTTTAAACCCTTGCCAGAAGATGGGAGAAGTGTGCCGTACTCAGAGGTTGAAGATCCTGCACAGATGAAAGCTGAGCCTGGCCTGGCCATCGACATCTCTTATGTTACTGCCACAGCGATGCCCTATGTGCTGGCACTTCTCGACCCAACTTCGTCGAGGCGAGCGTTAGTCGATAGGGAAAGGAATCTCATCTTTGTTGGGTCCGGCAATGTCCCGGAGTGGGAGTTCAGACAGCCATTCGACTACTTCTCGGGCAAAACCTCGATCAATCCAAACTGCCCCTCATGCGGCACGGAGGAGAAGTTCATGGCTATGACAGGCCGATCTGACGAAGAGGTGAGGCAGGCGAACAGGGAAATCATAAGCCAAATCTTTAAGGAGGGATCGCTGTGAGAGGCCAACTTAGCAACACGGACGGAGATCTCACGCCTGAAGCTGCCGAAATAATTAGGAGGTTTGACCAGGGGGCAAGACAAACCCGACCGAGACGAGAGCCACGGCGAGTACAGCCTCAGCGAAGAGATGGCTATCCGCTCGGCACGATAGTATCCATCATTGGGGCAATAGTGGTGATCCTGATTATCCTCTTCCGCAGAGATGAAAATGCCCCAACTGCTCCTCAGAGGAACACCGTCGCTACTCCGTTCGAGCCACAACGAGAGCAGAGAACAGAAGAGCCATCCTATCCGGAGGTAGTTCAAGAGGAAACCCCGCAGAGACGAAGCCAAATAATCCCAGCTGCAGAAACAGAGAGGCGTCCGACGCCTCAATACCGCGAGATAGAGATAGATAGACCTATGGTGGAGAATTTCATCGCTTCCTGGAGGTCGGCCTGGGAGAGTATGAATATCGAGAGTTTTATGGCCTTTTACCACCAGGATTTTTACTCCATAGATAAGCAGTTGGGCTACTGGGACTACTATCAGCATGAAAATAACCTGTTTAACTGCTATAGGTATATCAAGGTTACAATCGGGCCACCGGCTGTGTGGGCAGAAGGTGATAGAATTACTGTGCAGTTCTACCAGCGCTACAACTCCGGAGAATACCAGGACGAGGGCATCAAAACCCTCTACATAGTAGATACAGACGGAGGCCTGAGAATTATCGGAGAGGATTTTCAAAGGCTCCGGTAGGAGAGCAAATGGAGAGCAAGAAGAAGCTGCGCTGCATAGTGATCGTGTCTTTGCTCCTGTTCTGGGTAGGAACGCCAGAGTCGGCTATCAGGAGTGATACGACCTACTTCGCCGAAACAGAGTCCCGGCTGGCAGTCTACCGTATAGAAGGAGATGACCCTCAGCCGATCGTGCTTCTCCTGGGTGGAGTCCATGGAGATGAAGCAGGGGGCTATCTGGCAGCAGATGCGTTTGTAGACTCTCGCGTGAGGAGGGGAACACTGATAATAATCCCGAGAGCGAACTTCAGGGCGATCCGGCAGGGAAAGCGGTTTGTGCATAGGGATCTGAACCGTCTTTTTCATATGGTAGAATTACCATCAATTAACCTTTGGGTGAGAGAGGACGGTGAGCCACGACTTATGGAAGTGATAAAGCAGCTTATGGGTCGTTCCGATTTTCTCATCACGATGCATGATGGGAGAGGGTTTAACAACCAGGATAGGAGACGATGGGGACAGACTCTAAACGTTGACGCCAATTATCTTATGTGCGCAGATGGCCGCTCGGTTGCGATGAATGTGATCGCCAACAAAGTGGTATCTCGTGTAAATCAGCATCTTGACGATGAGGACTTTCCGAATTTGTTTCATTTTTGCGTATTCAACAATCACACGGGAACCATACAGTGTCCCCATCCCGAACAGGTAGCCTCAGCAACATACTATGCCTTTAGGAAAGTGCGTATCCCGGCCTTTGGAGTTGAAACTTCAAAAGAGCTTCCCAGCGACTATCTGCGGGCCAAGTTTCAAATCATGGTCATTAACGAACTCCTACGAGAGCTTGGAGTGGAATTTAACAGACCTCCAGCTCCACGCTATCTCGAATTGCCACCTCCCAAGCTCTACGATCTTGCACTCAGAATCAATGGCGCATTATCCACAGTGCGCAACTATCAGGCTGTTCCCGTAGCAGGGGACGACATCGTTCAAGTGGTCTCCGCATACACTAACTACAGTCGTGGTATTACAATCGATGTAGTGGGCATCCCCGGGAAAGATGATTTGGGGAAGACCTTCCGTGTAGGAGACCTTTCTCGCAAATATGCTGTTGATAGGAAAGGGAATCTGTTCGAGATCCGTGTGTGGAAAGACCGCTATCCTTGCGGGATTGTGTATCTTCAACGACGGAAGCCAGGGATAGAACATACACCACCTTTACATCTGGCATCCACAAAGCCTGAAAATGGTATTGATATAGAAGCTTCTGGAAAACTGGACCATAGAGGATGGATACTGTGGTTATTAGGTACCCCGATTTTGGTTTGGATCGTGTTTCTCGTCAGGATTCGCTTGAGGGAATGGTATGCACGATTCAAGGAGATAGTGAGATATAACAACGCTGAGAAGGGTTAATATGGAAGATATGCTCATCAGTTCCATACTTGCAGTCGCAATGTTGTTGATTGGCTTACAGATAGCCCAAAGGTTTATCCCTCCTTTTGTGAAGCGCCATTTCCTAAACCCGATTGTGGAATATCTCTGGCGCAGGCCCATTCGCAGCAGAGGAAGGTTGTTTACAATGTGGCTTCTCTACTCGGTGTGTGTGGTGGCAGCAACGGTTCATCATATAGCGTCTCAGCCGCTTGACGTAGGAACCGCACTCGTTATCCTGCTTCTTATAACTCCCATATTTATCGGCAAGCTATTGCTGGATCAAAGACAAAGGAGATGACCGAATATGTCTAACGAAAAACCCCCGTTTTCGCCAACGCCAAGGGATGCGCTGCTCCTTTACAGACTGTTGCAGGTAGGATATTGCACCCGTGAACAGATCCAGCTTTCCATCTTTGGAGTAGGGGATAGTGCAAATGTCTCGATGTCCAGGCGCTGGGCTTCCATGCTTAAGCTGGGCTATATAAAGGAGAAGGACCGGCTATTCTATGCTACAGCTCTGGGCGTGCAAGAAGTGTTGATGAAGGTGCTAAATGAAGAGCCTGAGGATCTACCAATGGTGAATCATAGCCGGATCCCAGGACCTCCAAATCCAGGCAATACAAAGCTTCTGTTTGAGCATCACAGATTAACCGCGGAGGCAGTGTTCCACTTTATAGAAAGATACGAAGGGTTAGCGCAGGTGAAGCATTTCTATGTGTTACCGACACCAAGGTTATGGGGTGGGAGGATCAAACCGGATAGCGCTATACTCCTTATCTATGAGAAGGCTTTCAGCCTCTTTTTCCTCGAAATCGAGCTTGGTAATACGAGAGAGGACCTGAAAAATAAACTGAACCAGTATAAACGCTATAAAAGTGGCGGAGCTTTCAAAAGAGACTATGAGGATCAATTCCATGCGCAGTATGGCCTTCCTGATCTGGATGACCCTTTCTTCAGGGTGATGGTTATATGTGCAAATGGGAAACGCATAGAGGAGATGATAAGCTTAGGGTTTAATATGGAGAACCGGCCAGATGAGGATGCTCCGAGAGCTGATCTGTTTCGCTTTGCTGCCACATCTGAAATCTCAGGCCGGCTTAAGCCACAGCCCATATGGATGCGGCCAGAGGACAAGGCAGCGGAAAAGCTGAGAAAACGCTGGGAGGTGGAGTAAATGAAACTCCGGAACAGACGGCATCTGATCTCCCTTGGGTATTTTATCATTTCCAACGCATTTCTGATGATAGTGGTGTTAATAATTGGCTCATCGGGAGATGATACGAACGATGCCATAGGACTGCTCATCATTGGAAATCATCTCCTGATTTTTCTCCACCCTAGCTATAGAAGGGCAATACAGCGGCTATTTATTTCAACAGAGCGATGCTATAACTGCGGCTTGGAAATCGACCTGAATGGGATGTGGCACTGTGAGTGCGGTTCAAACACTGTCAGACACATCTTTTCCAGATGTCCAAGCTGTAAAACCTACACACACGAAATCACGTGTCCACAATGTGAGGTAACGATAGATGTCTAAAGCGACTCTCCTTAAAAACGGAAAACCTCCACTCAGAAGAAGAGCGGAGGCAGAAGAGCCAGGCTCCCTGTGGGAGCAGCATGAGCAAAAGTTAGATACTCTCTTGAGGAAGGATTCAGGTCCTATCACCTCAACAGAGGAGCTGCGGGAGGTCAAGCGCTATTCAGAGCTAAGGCGTGGCCAGGGTAATCTAACACCTTTTTCTTATCCCATACACTTAGCCTGAATAATTCATAAAAAAGGCAGTTTCCTTTCTCAAGTAGTTGTTTTAT